>JADFRB010000142.1:365-5886 GCA_022561525.1 Nitrospinota bacterium | reverse complement strand
GGGATTGGGCTCTCTTTGATCCTTTGTCTGTCTCTAGGCTCCCATCTGTTCCCGCACTTCGCCTCGAGGGGGGAGGCTGAGATATGGTCGGGGCCACGCCATTCTCTGAGGGAGAACTCAAACGAGCCTGTCGACTGTCTGATGAAGAAAGAACTGGCTTCGCCGTGGAGAGGGGCTCCAACTTGGGTTTTTCTTTCTTCGTTACCAATGGGGTGGCTTCCATAGCAGGCTGTCCTGATTCAGCCAAAGTCGGAGCCGTCACGCTCTGAGTCGCTAGCTCCTCATCAGGATCTTCTTTTGAGGTCGTCGCCGACGCGGGAACGACACTCGCCAATTCAGCGGGCTGAGATCCTAATTCATCAGAAGGTATGTGCCCTTGTTCTTCACCCTCCTGAACTATTTGATCTGAGACCGCAGACTGAGGACTTTCCTCAGACGGCTGAGACTCCTTGGCCATACTATCTATCGACGTTGATTCGACAATTGGCTCTGAGGACGAGCTGAACTGTGGGACTTCTGGAACGAGACTGAGGCCCCAGACATAGGCGCCCAGACCTATCCCCCCAAGTACGGCGAGAATCGCCACAAGACGAATGCCATTCCTCAGCACTGAGGAAGATGCCTGCGGGGTAAGATGGTTTTCCTTTGGAGGAGAAGTTAGTGAAGGTTTCTCAGGTGAAGGGAGTGCAGACTCTGACGATTCCTCGGGTAAGGAGGACGCAGATTCTGGTTGACTGGTTAGCCTTGACCGCTCAACCTGAAGACGATTAAGCGCCTCGGTGACAATGCTCATAGTTCGTATCTCGTGAAGAAAAACGGTCGCTTGTTGCACGTTGCTCGAATTTCATTTTTTCACGAGCGACGAGCCACGGATTCCGCCTTACGCCAGCCCAACAATTTCACGCCTGGCCCGCCACATCATCCGAACACTCACGTTAGTCTTCTTTTGGGAATACGCCGCAAGAAGGCCACGTTCACATAATTGATTGATCCGTCTGGGCACCCCTCCACTCATATAATGGATTAACACCATGACACGTTTGGGAAATTGACACCTGGAATGACGCCCCGCAATCCGAAGACGGTGTTGAATATACCTCGTGGTTTCTCGGCAATTAAAGGGTGTCAACCGAAATCGGTTGCTAATTCGTTGAGACAGCGGCCGAAGGGCACGACTGGAAAGAGTCTGCTCTAATTCAGGCTGGCCTACGAACAACAAACACATGAGTTTCTCCTTTTCGGTGTCCAAATTTGATAAGAGTCTCAGACCTTCCAACACCTTTCCACTCAACCGATGGGCTTCATCAACAACCACGGCTACCCGCTCTCCCTTATCCGCCAACTGAAGGAGCAACTTGTGTAACATACGTTGGAGAGACCCAATCGTTCGATCCACCGGCATGTGACCCGTCAGATCTTCATAAATAGAGGTCAGGAGCTCAACATAGGATTGATCAGGATTCAGGAGATAGGCCAACCGAATCCCCTTGGGAGGGTTCCGAAGGAAATACCGGCAGAGTAACGTTTTGCCAGTACCGACCTCACCAGTCAGGAGTGTTAATCCACCGCTCGCCACGCCAAATCGCAAATGGTCTAAGGCTTGAAGGTGATGGGGGCCTGGGAAAAAGAAATCCGTATCTGGAGTAATCTGAAAAGGAGGTTCCGTAAAACCCAACTGTTGGTAACATTCCTGAAGGTCACTGACCATTATGAGTCCACGCCAACGATACGGGGCGACAGAAAAATCACCAACTCGGTTTTTTCCTTCACATCATACGTCCCTTTAAATATCCGACCCAACCACGGAAGATCACCCAGTATAGGCACTTTCCTCTCTATGTGGGAGACGCGGTCCTGTATCAATCCGCCAATCACCACCATTTCCCCATCCCGAACCCTCACCAATGCGGAGATTTGTTTGACCTCAATAACAGGTGCTGTGGCTGTCTTCTGTGGTGATTCGATGATTTTACTCAGCCGGGTAATAATCGGCGTCACATCCAACATGATCCAGCCGTCCTCCGAGATTTGGGGTGTAACGGACAATATAAGCCCAACCGACACAGTCTGAACCTGCTCAGTGATTATGTCGGGTGATCCAGAAACTCCCCGTGAAATAACTTGAGTAAAGAACGATTCATCCCTGGCCACCTTGATGAGGGCCGGCTGATTATTCATTGTTAATAAACGAGGTTGGGAAATAACCCTGACCTCCCCTTGTTCATGCAACGCTGTGAGCACTGCGTCAAAACTTCCTCCGACGAAATTGAGCGTGGTAGTCACCGCCTTAGCGGTAAAACCCCCAGCCGGGATGCTAATAATATTTTTTAACGCCAGGTTTCCAGTTGCGGCATCCACTGTACCGAGATCGATCCGACTCCAATCAATGCCAAGAGCGTAATCATCATTTAATGCCACCTCATAAATTCGAGCTTCGATCTCAACTTGCCTGTATAAAGTCCGACGAAGGTGACTTAAGAATTCCGCAATCTGTTCAACCCGCCGGTGAAGATCCGTCACCTGAATTGTGCCTGACAGGCGATTCACCACGAAGCGGCCTTCCTCAGAAATCATGGCTTTCAATTGTTGTTCCAATTCTTCCCAAAATTTGACGACGTCTACTTGGCCAACTTGTACAGTCCCGCCGCCGCCGCCGCCGCCGCCACCACCACCACCACCACCCGAGGTTCCTGATGTCGATTTCGCCTCACTTCGACCACTTCCACTACGCACCAAACGGATATAATCAATAGTGAATATTCGGGTTTCCAACCGACGAACGACCATCAGTTCGCCTTCTTTTACCCAGTAAAAACCATGTGCATCCAGCAACGCGACCATAGCTTTTCTAAGCGACAGGCCTTGGAAGTCGACGGTCACCGATCCTTTAATTTCAGGTCCCACTACGATATTGAGGGAATTCGCTCGAGCAAACAGCCGAAGGGCATCAGCCAACAAGATCTCTTGCGCCCGAAAACTATAGCGTTGCTCTGGTTCTTTTTCGGCATCATTCACTTCCAAAGAATTGCCAAACGACATCCGTTCTTCAAGGGTAAAAGCAGATGGCTGGGGAGGAACAGGAGGTTTAGGCTCTAAGGAAGAAGGACGAGTAGAGCTCGGGGCCGACAAAGATTTGATAGGATTTTCTGATTCATCACCAGGGGTCTCTGATTCTTGCACCGTGGCACATCCGACAGAGAAAACACAGGCCATGAGAACCATACAGGGAATGTTGAAAAAAGCCGCCAGCGGCGTTCTCGCCCTTTTCCCGTGCTCACGTACTATGAGTACGCTCCGCGCGTGAAAATGGCTGCGGCCTTGCTGGATAGACCCTTCGGAAAGACTCAGGGCATGCTTTTTTGAACATTCCCTCCCCTTGATACTGCTTGGCCCTTCCTGAACCTTTATTTGCAATTGACGTGAAATATTCAACCGCCCCATACACCAGAAAAGTGACCCGACGAGAACTCGGTTCAAAGAATCCAGCCGCAACCTCGTCCCCCGCCCGATCCGGGAAAGGACCGACCGATTCTTTGCCCCATCCGTTGAAACCCTGACCAGGAATCGAGCCTGATACACTGATGAATGAATGGTCATCGTTCTCATGATTTCTCTAAGGATTCCGCCAAACAGTCCAAGGCTCTCCTCCTATCAGAAAAATCCTTCCCCGACATTGCCACCCATGAGGGCTTTAGGAAATATCGAGTTCGTCTGCATCGTTCTTAATTGCTTCAAACCCTAAGAGTTCTTTCCCGCGTGGCCCTTTTACCCAGACACCATCTGCTTGGATTTGAAGAACGAAAAATTCTTCAACACGATCCCCTTCAAGAACCACCTCTCGATTAATCACGGCTATTCTCTGACTTCCCTGGATCGACACAGCCTGAAGCTGCAACCTTGAACTTAAAGGTTTAGGGGGAGGGTTAAATTTTGAAACCTGCGTCAGTATTTTTTTCTTGGTTGGTTGTGCGGGTGGTGGACGAAAAGGATCCCGTGGAAAGGAATCAACCCAACCCACCAGTTCTTGAGTCAAGTGCGTCCCGGCTTGCTCCGCCGCCCTCTTCCCCTTTTTGGTTTCAGTGGTCGCTTCTAGCATGGCAATCACCTGCTCCATATTGGAAGCCGTTTGGCTGGACGCCGGCATGGCTTGGACCGAATTTCCCCACAACGGAAACACCACTCTCACGAAGACACTCACCAAGGCTGCGACACACAACCCGCCAACAACCCAAGGGTTATTCAGAACATTTTTCATCCTATATGTTTCATCCAGACATATACCTGAATCACGATACGCTGAACCCCATTGCCGTCACCGGTCATTATCATTTCCTGAAGATCTACCCTGACCTGCCCCTCGTCCAAGGCCCGAAGAAGTTCGATCATAGCTTCGTACGATCCCTGGGGGGTCTCACCCCCCAAGACAAATTTGACCGGCAAGAGTTGAACCCCCACCAGATGTTCTGGGGCAGGAAGGGTTTGACCAAGCGAATGTTACCAAGAAAAACCAAGTTTCAACGACTGCGCACGCACGTTTTCCAACCATTGCACGGTGTGTTCAAACCCTTGAATGAGTTGCGCATCGGCTTGCCGCACTTCTTGATCGATCTCCTCCTGAATTCGTCCCGACCATTTCGTACGAAGAGTCGTTAACTCCCGATCGAGAAGAAACGCCGACTGAATGGAGGAATGCGCTTCTGTAATCAGCGAAACCCGTGCAGTGAGAGACCACCCGACTACCAACACAGATCCAACAAGAACGATGCCAACAAGGGCGCGTTTTCCGCCATATGACAAGATATCGCCTGCCCATTGAGGGAGTGCCAGTTTCATTGAATTCGCCCTTCCATCTCAAATCGATGACGAGGCCGATCAGTTGAATGACTGCTCCCACTCCCAAACCGTTTCAGCCACCCATCTTGCCACCGTTTGGTCATCACCACATGATAGGGACCTTGAACCAAACGATCTTCAAAGAGCGTAAGCCTGTCAACACCGACCGATGGCTGTTGAGGACCTGTCCCACTCAGGGCCACGTCCCAACCAGAACCATCCCTGACAACAGAAACGCGGTCTAAGACCAATTCATCAGGAAGAATTTCCCCGAGGTAGCCAAGAAACCACCCCGCCAATGGAGGGACACGATTCGTCAGGATCGTTTGAGCCCACGCCTGTTGAGATTGATAGGCCTCAACCCGTCCCACCCATTCACCTTTCTCTCGTTGCTTGTCTTGGACTTGATCGTGAATCATCGCTGCCATGGATTGACCTCGAGCTAACAGTGCCTCAATAAGACTGGTCGTACTCACAGAAAAACAGACGAGCCCAACAAGGAGTGCTACTGAAATTTTCGCCATGGCTCTCCGCCTCGGTCCCTGACGAATCTCTGTGGGGCTCAGGTTCGGATCGTTGGTCAGCAGGGGAAAGATGCCGTCGGTGTTGGTGTCATACTGGATCTGGGCGGAATTGTCCTTGCAGGAGATGCGGAAACGTGGTTTTTCCGTGCGGATGTATTGGGTGT
>JADFRB010000142.1:0-355 GCA_022561525.1 Nitrospinota bacterium | reverse complement strand
GGGAGAAAGGTTCGTTCCAATAAAAATCCAATAGGCAGGATCGGGAGTAATCGGAGACCCCAAAATAGGCATGTCAACATGAGGTTGGATGGCCTCAGCAGAAAACCCTTCGGATTCCCCCATCACCCATACCTGGCCAACCTGTTTTTCAAATTGCTGATTAACAAATAACAAGGTCCGGGTGATTTCCTGTCCTATCCGGGCAGGACTCTGCGCTTCCTCAACACTTCCACTCAGGAATCGATCAAAAAGTGGCTTTCCTTCTCCCGTCGCAATGACCAACACGATTTTCCCCACTGCACGAGTCACAAGCAGCAAGATATCATCCGGTTCTGCCCCCAAGGTTCGCACCTGA
>JADFRB010000141.1 GCA_022561525.1 Nitrospinota bacterium | reverse complement strand
GCGTGGAGGTTAAAAAATAGTAATCCCTCCTCCAAGCTCCATAGGGGTCCTTTCGGGGCAGGCGGACTGAAAAGTTGTAGAAATGAAAGGTATTATACTAGCCGGAGGTTCGGGAACCAGATTGTATCCTATAACGCTTGCGATGAGCAAGCAATTGATGCCGGTTTACGATAAACCCATGATATATTATCCGCTTTCTGTGCTGATGATAGCTGGAATTTCTGAAATTCTCATCATATCAACCCCTCATGACCTGCCCCATTTTCAAAGGTTATTAGGTGATGGGAAAAATTTGGGTTGTTCGTTTAGTTATGCTGTTCAGGAAGTTCCCAATGGATTGGCTCAGGCGTTTGTTATAGGAGAAAAATTTATTGGCAATGACAAAGTAGCGTTAATTTTAGGAGATAATATATTTTATGGTTCCGGCTTATCAAAGAAATTGCAGGCAGTCAAAGACCCCGATGGTGGAGTCATTTTCGCTTACCATGTCTCCGACCCTCAAAGGTATGGTGTTGTTGATTTTGATGATAATAACAAGGCACTATCAATTGAAGAAAAGCCAAAAGATCCAAAGTCAAATTATGCGGTCCCGGGGTTGTATTTTTATGATAATCACGTGGTCGATATTGCCGCGGGGTTAAAACCTTCGGCGAGAGGAGAGTTGGAAATTACGGATGTCAACCGAACATATTTAGAGCAGGGTCTATTGCGGGTGACACTCTGGGGCCGCGGTGTGGCCTGGTTGGATATGGGGACGCCCGAGTCGTTGCTCGAAGCGGCTAATTTTATCGAAGTGATAGAGAGTCGGCAGGGACTGAAAATTGCCTGTGTTGAAGAGGTGGCGTATCGCATGGGCTTCATTGATGCCGAGCAGCTGAATCGATTAGCGCATGACATGGGGCGGAATAGTTATGGTGAATATGTGTGGCGCCTGATACCTTCGAAAGGGGCTGAGGGGCCATGAAGATTGTTGAAACCGCGTTGCCGGGAGTGATGCGTATTGAGCCACGGGTGTTTGGTGATGCACGCGGGATGTTTATCGAAACATGGCAGGCGAACCGCTATCAAAAAGCTGATATTCCCGGTCCGTTTGTCCAGTCAAATTTTGCGCAGTCACAACACGGTGTGGTGCGCGGGTTGCATTATCAACTGAAGCACCCGCAAGGAAAATTGATCTGGGTGACCAGGGGCCAAATCTTCGATGTGGTAGTGGATCTTCGGGTGGGTTCACCAACCTTTGGACAATGGATTGGCGAAGTGTTGTCAGAGGATAACCATTGGCAACTGTACACCCCTCCAGGTTTTGCTCACGGCTATGGTGTGCTGTCCGAAATCGCCGATGTGCATTATTTGTGTACGGACTTTTATGAACCCAACGATGAATACGGCATTCGATGGGATGATGAGACGTTACATATTGCATGGTCAATATCTGATCCCACGGTTTCGGAAAAAGATCAAGCCTTGCCAAGTCTCAGCGATGTCTCCAAAACCAATCTCCCGCTGTTTGAAGTTTCTTTGTGAAGATCCTCGTCATCGGCAAACAGGGCATGCTTGCTCAGGATTTATACGGATGCTTCCGTACAGCCGGGTTTGATGTGGTGTGCAAAGGTCGTCCTGAAATCGATTTGTGCAAACCCGACACGATTCGGGAAGTCCTTCTTCATGATCAACCGTCGGTGATCATCAATGCCGCTGGGTATACGGCCGTTGACCACGCCGAATCCGATCCTGAGCAGGCCTTTGCGACGAATCGGGATGGGGTGCAATGCCTTGGTGAAAATGCTCATCGTCTTGGCATTTCTTTCATACACCTCTCAACCGACTTTGTGTTTGATGGGAAAAGCCCTCGCCCGTATCGAGAAGACGATCGAGCTTTGCCCCTTGGCGTGTACGGACAAAGCAAGTGGGAGGGAGAAGAGGTGATCAGGCAGTGCCACCCTCAACATGTCATACTTCGTACTGCGTGGTTGTATAGCCTTTATGGGCGAAACTTTTTGAGGACGATTTTGACAAAAGCCAAGGAGACTCAGGCATTGCGAATTGTCAATGATCAATGGGGGTGCCCCACGTGGGCGAAAGACGTCGCCTCAGCTTTGGTCGTCATCGTGCAAAAGATCCGCGATGACAAAGAGATTCCGTGGGGGACCTATCATTTCTGTGGAGCCGGCGAAACCACCTGGTATGGATTTGCGCAAGCCATTATCAAGGAAACTCAAGACATTTCGGCATTCCGGGTTGAAGGCGTTGTCCCTATTCGTACTGATGACTATCCCACCTTGGCTAAGCGACCCGCCTATTCCGTTCTTGATTGTTCAAAAATTCAACAATCTTTTGGTCTCCAGCCGCCTCAATGGCAAGACAGTATGCAGCAATGCCTCAAGGAGCTTTTGGCATGTCCCGATTTACTCCACACTCCGTCTTAGTCACGGGAGGAGCTGGATTCATCGGCTCCCACTTCGTTCGCTATGCGTTACAAACCGATTCATCGGTGAACGTCATCAATCTCGATGCCTTAACCTACGCCGGGTCGCGGAACAATCTTGAAGATGTCTGGGATTCTGATCGCCATGTCTTTGTTCAGGGGGATATTTGTGATCAGGATTTGGTGCAGTCGCTTTTGCGGAAATACGAAATTGACACGATGGTTCATTTTGCTGCGGAATCGCATGTGGATCGGGCGATTGCTGGTCCTGGAGTTTTTATTCAAACCAACGTCCAGGGAACATTTACCTTATTAGAGGAAGCGCGTAAGTTTTGGTTAGACGAAAAACGTTGGGATGACGCTCGTTGTCGATTTCACCATATTTCAACTGACGAGGTGTATGGGACGCTGGGGCCTGATGATCCACCGTTTACTGAGACCACACCCTATGCGCCGAACTCACCGTATTCCGCAAGTAAGGCGGCTTCGGATCATTTAGTGCGTGCCTATCAACATACCTATCAATTGCCCACGACGACGACCAACTGTTCAAACAATTACGGCCCGTATCAACACCAAGAGAAATTTATTCCTACTGTGATACGTTCGTGTCTCAATGGCCAACCGATTCCCGTGTATGGGGATGGATCGAATGTGCGCGATTGGCTGTATGTCGAAGATCATTGTGTCGGGGTCTGGAAGGTTATTGAAAATGGGAGAATCGGGGAGACCTACAATATTGGGGGCACGAATAACTGGAGTAACCTTGAGATTGCAAAAATACTGTGTCGAACGGTGGCTGACTTGACAGCGAACAAAGAAGAGAAGTTTTTGCAGTTGATCGGTTTCGTTACCGATCGACCAGGCCATGACTGGCGTTATGCGATTGATTCACGAAAAATTCAGAATGAATTGGGTTGGCAGCCAACCCATGAGTTCGAAACCGGCATTCGGAAAACCGTGGAATGGTATCTGGCGAGAAGAATATAGGCTAGTTCTCGAAGAACGGTTAGAGAAGCTCCCTACTTTTGCGCAGACTCTTTGTTTTGTCGCCGCTCACAGTTAATCAGAGTTAACTCAATATGTTCAGGAAACTGGATCCAAGGGCGACTCATTCTTGAGGATGGGCCGGCGCTTCGAGCCTATGGTTTGACCAATATCGTGAAGGGGCGCACAATCGGTAAAATGGTTATGGCTGAAACTCCCTTTTTGCATCGAGATTTTGCTTGCTGAGTTTAATCCAGAGTGAACTGTTCAACTGCAAACCCGCTGAGTGCAGTTTGAGAAGAGATAAATAATAAGGAGGGCATTATGAAAACCAGCGTAAAACTTGTTAGCTCGAATCGTGGATTAAAAAATTTTCACCTTCATCTTTTCTTCATCTTTCTAGGCATGACTCTATGCTTCTCCCCAGTACACGCCTATGAGGTCTGGCTGACGGACCAATCGGATACCGCGGAAAAAAGTGGAGGGTATCTTTACGTCTTTGATGGAGCCCAATTAGCCAGTAACGCTGGACAGTCCCAGCCCACCCATAAAATTGACTTGAGCGGGGAGATCAATGCCTTTTGCAAGAAGGAAACGGGAAAAGCGGTTCGACGCCCTCACATGATCTTTTTTACCAAAGACCAACACTATGCCGTCATTTCCTTCCTGACAGGGCAGGTGCTGTTTATGGATACTGCTTCCAAAACACCGATAGGATGTATCTTGGTAGGGAAGAACGTGCACGCGGCCTGGCCGACCCCTGATCAGAAAATGGCTATTGCCGCAAATATCAAGGAGAAAACCTTTGTACGGATTTGGACGGATTATTCTTCGAAAAAATTTGGTTTTGATAAGCAACATGACGTGTTAAACCTCAAAGCAATGCAAACAGGCGAGCGTCCAGATAACGCCCCCATCTGTCCCATTACTGAAAACACCAGTACTTATGCATTTGTTACCCTGCGGGGTGGTGGCCTTTTGGTGATGAATGTCAAAGAGACCCCCATGAAAGTGGTTGCCTCGTTAACCAACAGACAAATAAATCCCGGGGGCTGTGGAGGTACTCAAGTTGGCGATACCATGTACGTCAATTCAGGAGGTGGGTGGCCAGTGGCTCCTCTAGCGTATGACGTGTACGCAATCAATATGAGTGGACTGCCAGGATCGGTATCCGCCAAATTGGTCAGTACACGGGATACCATGTTTGCAGACTCACACGGTATGGTGGGGGTTGGCGAATATCTGTGGGTCGTTGACCGTGCAGGAAACAAAATTGAAATAATTGATACGGTGACAAATTTGAGTGTGGGATTGATCAACCTCGTAGGCTCTCATAGTCAGGACCCTGCCCCTGATCTCATTGGGGTGTCTCTCGACAATAGCTACGTGTTCACGAATATGCGAGGAATTCACCCGTTGACTGGAAATAATAAGGGAGTGAACAACGCGAAGGGATCAACACCGGGGATTATGGTGATAAAGGTGACCCATGGCGGTCGGAACGGAGAAGTCGCCGGCATAGTTAAAATTTCTAATATGAAGAATGGAAAAGAAACGGCCGATCCCCACGGCATTGCCGTAAGGCATTAGAAAATTGAAAAAAATGGAAAGCCCGGGATCCTCTGCGAATGCGGGTAGAGAGCCATAATTGACGGACACCCTCAGTCTCACGGCGCACCGTCTTCCTGAGTTGTATACCTTTCACGATGTCGGTCAGACCGGGACCAACCCGGTCTGACCTCATTTGACCCATGGAAGGGAAACACCTTGAGCCTCTCTGCATAGCGCTTCGTTTTCTGTTTCAAGTTCAGCAATGCGATTTTTAAACTTCTGAACAACCTGAGCCACATCCTCTTCATGGTATCTCGGTTTGATGTGTTGTGGACAATTGACGTCCCAGGCTTCCACGTGGAAGCGGATGACCCGTTCGGGTTGGCCTTTGTAGTTGGGATCATTCAATGTATTCAAGAGTGTTGGATCGTTTTCTAACACTTCCGCCGTGCCCCAAATTTTGATCCGTTGGCGGTTGGCGTAATCCATCAAAAAGATAAACGCTTTATCGTTCTCGGCGAAGTTGCCGGCGGTGATGTACTGTCGATTCCCTGCGAAGTCGGCGAAGGCCAACGTGTGGTCATCGAGCACTTTGAGAAAACCTTTCGGGCCGCCACGGTGCTGGATATATGGTTGGCCGTCGGCAGTGGCGGTTGACAAGTAGAACGAATCACGCTCGGCGATGAAGGATTCAAGATCGGGATCGATGCGATTCTTCCACCCGGCACCGTCTTCCATGCGGGCATAACCCTTGCGGGAACCCATGCGATGCTGGACGGATTTGACAGCTGGCGTAAACGCAATGTCGCTGACAACATTCTTCATCCTCATTCCGCCTGCTCGCTGGTGTTCCCCGACGAATGAGCCGAGTTCTTGCGCAGCAGCTCTCTGAAGATCAAGAAATGAGTCACGAGCAGCAGCGGCACAAGAAACGTCGGAATGAACC
>JADFRB010000140.1 GCA_022561525.1 Nitrospinota bacterium | reverse complement strand
AGCCGTGAGCGTTTTCATGATTGATGGCTCAGAAAGTTTTGGACCTTTTGGTCTTCCCGGTGTTTCCTGGTTAATACGAGGGCTTTAATCAACATATGAGGTGAGATTTGCAGGATGTTCAGAAAGGCTGTCCAGCAAGGCCCGAGAACGCTGCTGGCAGCCTTTTTGAACATCCTGCTAGGAAAGAAACTTCATAAACCCCTGTTTATTCTGAACTGGAGTCAATGTCGGTCTTCCTAAATCTTTTCTTGCCCCTTTGTTGATACGAATTTCCAGTAAGCTTGGTCCTTGAGATTTTCGAATCCTCACGAGTTCGTGTTTGATCCCTTCAGCGGTCTGAACCCGGGCTGTTGTTTTATAGCCTACCGCTTGAGCCATGGTCAAAAAGTCTACTTGAAACCCAACGGTCGGTTGTCCGCCCACGGAATCGTGGGCCCCGTTGTTGAGGAGGATATGTGTAAAATTCTGTGGTTTGAGAGACCCATTGATGGCCAGGGCACCCAAATGCATGAGTACCGCCCCATCGCCATCCACACACAATACCTTTCGGTCGGGTTTTTGAAGAGCAATGCCCAAGGCGATGTGTGACGCATGTCCCATTCCACCCACCGTTAAGAAATCTCGTTGATGCCCTTGATTCTTGTGCGCTCGATATTCAAAGACTTCGCGAGAGGGCATGCCGGTCGTGGAGACAACGATATCCTCATCTCCGAGCTCATCAAGGATATGGTGAATGGCTGCTTCCCTTGTTAATTCCATTGACAGGGCTTGCGGCTCCTGAAGCTGAAACGGACTAAAGGTGCCTTTTCGAATGATCAGGGCATAGGGGCCATTAGTCTCACGAGCGGTGTGAAGTGCCTGTTTAATGGTTGCCTCGGCCTGATCCATCTCCGGGTTGACAATGGAATAGGGTATTTCCATCGAGTTCAGCATGGACAGCATGACCCGCCCTTGCTTTTTATGTTGGGGTTCATCATGCACTTCCGGTTCACCTCGCCATCCGATGACGAACAGTATGGGAATGGCATACACGTCCGGATCGGCCAGTGAGAGAAGGGGATTAATGATGTTCCCCAACCCAGAGTTTTGGAAATAGACGAGAGGAATGTTCCCTGTGGCGAGATGGTAGCCGACGGCCAGGGCAACGGCCCCGCCTTCATTGGCACTGATAATATGTTGGTTCTCTGGAGCCTTTTGCGTCACGCAAGCACAAAAATCTTTCAGCAGTGAATCCGGGACTCCTGTGAAAAACGACACCTCATGCTGCTGAAGGCATGCAAAAAACTGTTCGGGGTCAAGCATAATGGATTTCTGTTTGGAAGGATGAATCAGTTGCGGGAATCCCTATGGAACTCACGGGGCTCTTCAGACTTTAAAACTCTCCGGCATGGACGATATCGTCGAGGCTATTAATATCCAGCCAATGGCCAACGGTGTACAGGACCCGGATGGGAAATTTCCGTCGCAGCAACTCTTGAAACAACTGAGACATGCCGGCTTTCCGGTTGGCAGGATCGGCAAGCATGTGTTCTAAAATTTCTTGTAATTGTTCACATGCTTTGGAGGAAACTTTGAGGAATCCCATCCAGACGCCGTGGATGGAGGCTTCCGGCACATCTTGGCCTAATTGTTGTAAATACACTTTTGAATGGAATGTTTTCCGTGAATTGGGAAGGGTGCATTCCGCGAATCCTCCGAGACGAGTATAACTGGTCTTCCCTTCCCATGAGCTATCCACGAACATGACCAGATCTTCTTGTTCCTGGAAAAGTGTTTGTGGAATGTATTGATTGAACAAGACATCGCCATAAGAAATAATCGTGTCTTGAAATGTCCCGTTTTTTGCGCGAAGCGCTTTGAGCAGCGAATCCAATTCTCCTGTATCGGCGAATCTATCATTATCCACATAGGTGAGATTCGGCAGCGTCACGGCTTCTTTTTTGTAACCACGAACGACCGTAATATTTTTGATCCCCACGGCATTGTAGGCATCCACAATGTGGGACAGGAGAGGCGTGCCTTGGATGTGCACCATGGTTTTGGGTTTGTCTTCCGTGAGTTCACCCAGCTCATCCCCTCGGGAGGCGGCCAGAATAATGGCGGCCATGTTTTCGGAGTTCTGCGGGAGATACCGTTTTTCCGCCTCTTGAAGTTCTGCCGCACCTTGAAGACGAAAGACTTCAGAAACCGGTGCGATTCGGTCTTCGATGGACAGCAGGTGCTCCTGTTCTTTCAACGTCTTGGCGGTTTTTTGCATCGTCGTGACAGCCGTGCGAAGAAGGTGGTTGGCCCAAATGACCATGGCAAACTCGGATTGCCGAAAGACGTCGGTCGGCGTGGAATAATATTTCGTCGGAACGATGACGACCGGGCAGCGATCACCCCATTCGCGTTTGAATGACAGGATT
This sequence comes from Nitrospinota bacterium, assembly GCA_022561525.1. Taxonomy (GTDB): domain Bacteria; phylum Nitrospirota; class Nitrospiria; order Nitrospirales; family UBA8639; genus Nitronereus. The sequence continues at coordinate 3,502 of JADFRB010000140.1, read as the reverse complement.
TCATCAGGAACGGCCAGGGCACTATGAATTAAAATGCCATCGGCGCCTGCTTGATGATACGCTTCGGCGCGTCGTAAGGCCTCGGCCAATCCCCACCCGCAAATAAAGGCTTCGACCCGGGCGATGATGCAAAAATCGTCATCGGTTTGCGCATCTTTACCGGCTTTGATTTTGCCGGAAAATTCATCGATGTCCGCCATGGGTTGGGCATCGCCCTTCAAGAAACTATTCGTTTTGGGAAAGATTTTGTCTTCGATGCAGACGGCGGCGATCTGGCGCTGTTCGAGTTTGCGAATGAGTCGTTGCATGTTATTGAAATTGCCATAACCAGTATCGCCGTCGAGCAGGATGGGAATATGTGTGGCATCAGACATGAACTCGAGGTTGTCCAGAATTTGCGTCCAGCTCGCTTCATTATTGTCTCGAACCCCGAACTGAGCGGAAATGGTCAAGCCACTGCCCCAAATCCCCTTGAACCCAGCTTCCTCCACAATTTTGGCACTGAGCCCATTATGGGCTTCACAAATGAATTCCAACTCCTGTGATTGGAGGAGTTGCCTAAACTGTTGGCATTTGGTTTTTGTGTTCACTGAATTTTCAATGGTTGATGCGAGTACGCGTTTAGACGCAGGAACATTTTCTCATGATGCGTGACCTGATGCCTAAGTGTCAATTCCTCAAAAGGAATATTTCTTGTTGGGTAGGAAAGATTGAAGGGAATCCTTGTGGGCTATTGGTTTCTACAGGACGCCTGTTTGAAGGGAAAATCACAAAAGCGGATGTGCAATGGGCAAGAATTTCTAAGTATCAAGCACCCCAAAAAACGGTGTTTGGGGAGTAAGGGGCACGTCCCTCCCTTGACGTACCACTTCTGGGGAGGAGTGTTACGTGTCTAACACTGAACTAGCAAAAAGGGTTTGGGCATCCTTGAAAATGTCGACTTGAATCGCTTTCCGAAGGTGGAAGCGGGTGCTGTTGTGGTGCAGCCGCTTTGGCTTGAGCTTCAGTGCCTTGTCCTGCACCGCCGACGGACGAAACATCCATAGTATTCCTCCTTTGTTGGATGTGTGAATATTGTGGATATCCGTGATTTTGGACTTCCGGTCTCGAAACGTAACGAGCCCTTCCTTTGGTTCAGTGGAGTTCTCCCAAGTCCCTCCTGAGTGAGATGTATTGATGTGGTGACTTGCCGTTCGTTCCGTGTATTGTTTACTGGTTCGATGCCACGCAATATTATTAAGGCTCTTCTCCAAATCGTGTGGGTCACTTCTGGGGTTTTTCACTCCCCTCCTTTGTAAGGAGGGGGAGGGGAGGTAGAGGGCCACGACAGCCGCTCAGGTCGCTCGTGGAGCACCCCATCCCGATTCGTGACCACGTCAGCAGCCTGCTGTCGAATCCGGTCCGGGCTTTCAGCATGGCTGCAGTTCGCTCCTTGCCACGGGCTCTACCCCACACCTAGCCCACGCCTTCGCCAAAGCGCTCCGGCAGGTCCCCTTACAAAGGGGAGGGATGATCAGGGTGAAGCCTCAAGAAAGCCTGGCCACTTTTCCCACGGTAGAAAAACCCGCCCACCTCGTCTCCAGCAAGCCTTTCAGGAAATGACTCGCCCAAATTTACCCACTCACTTGGGAGAAAGCCCATTATTAAAAATACGGAGATGAGGCTGGTGCCAGCTGAGTGACCAAGGGGGACTTTTTCAACAGCCTCTTTTAGGAAACAATGGGTGGGTCTGGAAGCGCGGAGTCAAAGGGGAGTTCGAGTTGGTCGTCTTTGGCGTAAATGGTTTCATAAGTGAAGTAGTCGGAAAGATGAGAATGGAAATCAGGGCCAAAGAGTTGGATTTGCCAGTCCCGTTGTTGGTCACGCGGAATGTCCCAGGTATCCCAGGCTTCCAGCAAGCGTAGCTGGTCATGCGGAGTGAGATCAGGCTTGACCGTGAACATCGATACGCTCATGCCCTGTGTATCGGCAGAAGCCTGTCGAAACTCTAATGGGAATGTTGAAAAAAGCCGCCAGCCTTCGCCAAGTCGCCGACGCGCCATAGCTGCTTTGGCGACGGCGCGGCTACGGCAGACAAGCCAGCAGCGTTCTCGCCATTTTGCCGTGCTCACGTACTATGAGTACGCTCCGCGCGTCAAAATGGCTGCGGCCTTGCTGGATGGACCCTTCGGAAAGACTCAGGGCATGCTTTTTTGAACATTCACTCCCACTGACGATGCTTGGCTCACCTGGAGCCTTTATTGGCTATTGACGTGAAATATTCAACAGTCTCTTAATTTCCCCTTTCTCTTCGTTCCCGATCGATCGAGTCTCATCATGCCCCTTCCGACTTTTCAGGATGTGCAACGTGCGGCGGTGCTCTTAACAGGCATTGCCCATAACACGCCTATTCACACCTCCCGACAGCTCAATGAAATTTCGCGAGCCACCGTCTTCTTGAAGTGCGAAAACTTTCAGCGAGTCGGGGCATTTAAGTTTCGAGGTGCGTATAACGCCGTGGCTCATCTCCAATCAGACAAGCCGGTGATAGCCCTGTCTTCCGGGAATCATGCACAAGGCATTGCGCTCGCCTCTCAGTTGTTAGGAAAAGACGCGCATATCGTGATGCCGGAACCCATCAATCCTGTGAAGCGCGCAGCAGTTCAAGGATATGGTGGAATCGTACATATTCCTGGCAATCCTCAAGAGGCGGAATCGTTCTCCCAAGATCTTGCGCGAGATGTGCAGGGTGAATGGATCGAAGCCTTTAACGATCCTCATGTGATTGCGGGGCAAGGAACAGCCGCGTTGGAATTGCTTGGACAGGTTAACGATCTTGATGTCTTGCTTGGCCCTATAGGCGGCGGCGGGTTGTTATCTGGAACCTGCTTAGCCACACATGGTGTCAATCCCAAGATCCAAGTCTACGCATGTGAGCCGGCAGGGGCTTTGGATGCCATGTATTCCGTGAAAGAAAATCGCATCGTGCCTCAGGATAATCCGCAGACCATCGCAGAGGGTTTGCGAACGAGTGTGGGGACCCTTACGCTTCCAATTCTACGCGAACACCTGGCAGGATTTTTTGTGGTAGAGGAGCAGGAAATCGGGAAGGCCATGCGTTTCATCTACGAACGCATGAAGCTTATCATCGAACCAGCCAGTGCCGTAGCGGTTGCACCATTGCTTCGGCAAGAACCGGATTTGCAAAACAAGCGCGTGGGCGTGATTATTTCTGGAGGCAATGTTGATTTGTCTCAATACTTTAATCGGCTCCAGGGTAAACCTCAATAGGGGTGGAAAAGGGAAAACTGGTGCGAACATCCAATGATCGAAGAACGTTTGAGAAAGCCTTGGGCGACCGAGGAAAAGCTGCGAAGAAAAGTGCTCAATTGGCAGTAAAAACATTTGATAGGAAATGGCGCCGGTTGCAAGCCCTCTGCCCGGATCCAGATAGCCAACATCGATTGACGTGGTTGCAAGAACAATTTTCAAAAAACCAGCGTGGGGCCATGGAATCAGCCCA
>JADFRB010000139.1 GCA_022561525.1 Nitrospinota bacterium | reverse complement strand
TCCAGCACGGCCGCAGCCATTTTGACGAGCGGAGCGTACTCATAGTACGTGAGCACGGCAAAAGGGCGAGAACGCCGCTGGCGGCTTTTTTCAACATTCCCAATAAACGATTACTCCACCATTCAAATGTGGTACATGGGAACCTGTTCTTGTTCCAACTGCGTGTATTGCTTGGTCAGGGTTTCCAAGGTGACCGAATTCAACACGTCCAGCTCCGCTTGGCGAACGCGGTCCCATATTGTAGATAATAAGGCCTCCTGATGTATAGGACGTGTTGTCTGCCCATTGGTAGGCATTGGTCGTACATCTGTTTCCAATGAGCCATTCATGGCTTCAACGATATCGGCCAACGAGAGGTCGGAAGGAGCCGTTTTCAAAGAATACCCGCCTTGAGCTCCCCGCACGCTATCAACGACCCCGCCTTGCCTTAAGGTCTGTAAGACCTGTTCAATAAAACGAATGGGGATCGATTGCCGTTTGGCAATCACCTTGGCCTGAACCGGGGCCGTGCCATACCGCAACGCCAGTTCTAGCGCCACCAAAATTCCATACGTGAGTTTTAATGGTACCCTGATCATTTTAATTAACATAAACCCGATCGGAATTACGTTAATTTATATCATGATGTGTTATTCTGTCAAGAGAATTTTAAATTTCTGTTATTTTTCAACCTGATAAATTAAAAAGCCAAGGTCTGCCAATTTTGAAATTATGGCGGTTGATGCCCGTTGCAGATCAAGGGCTGAAACAAAAAACTCTCGACGTATTGGGTAACCTTTGCGAAGTTGGTCAAATCCTGCTGGACGTTCTGAAGAAGCCAGGGTTAATAAGGACCGCATGCGGGCATCGTCACCCTGAAGATCGTAGAGCCAGGTGGCTAATTGAAAGACAAGGGCTTGTAGATCCTGATCGTGGACATCGATTGTATTCACCGAGTCTGAGGGCTGAGAGTAATCGACCGGAGCCTGCCAGATAGGAGCAACCCCAAAATAGCGACAAGCGGCTTGGTAAATCATTATGGTGCCATTGACTTTTCCGTCGAAGGAATAGCCAGCGATATGTGGTGTGGCAATGGTCACACGATTGGCTAGTTCCCAATTGATGGATGGCTCGCCTTCCCACACATCCAGAACCGCGCCTCGGAGTTCATTCTGTTTAATAGACTTGAGAAGGGCAAGATTGTCCACGACTTCTCCACGCGAAGTATTGATCAACACAGAAGAGGGCGACATGTGAGCCAGTTGTTCCTCCCCGATCAAATGGATGGTCGTATCAATTCCCTCTTTAATAAGGGGGACATGGAGAGTCACACAATCCGCTTGCAATACCTCATCAAGCGATTGGTAGCAGGTGTCACCAGTTTCTCGTGCAAGGGGTGGGTCATGAAGAATGACCGTCATGCCTAGGGCCTGAGCCTTCTTCGCGACAAGACGTCCAATTCGACCAACACCAACAATCCCTAATGATTTTCCCCCCAACGAAATCTTGAATCGAGAAGCCACAGTTACCAAGGCAGTCAGCACATACTCTGCGACTGAATTGGCATTGCTTCCGGCAGCATCGGCAAAACCAATGTTTCGTTGAGTCAGGTAGGCCTGATCAATATGATCAATTCCACTCGTGGCAGTACCCACAAACCGGATGTCAGTCCCGGCGAGCAATTCTGTATTTACAGGAGTGACCGAACGAACGATGAGGACGGTCACATCGCGGAGGGATTCCGAGTTAATCTGGCGTCCAGGCAGAACGGTGACCTCGCCAAGATGGGAAAACGCTTCTTCCCCAAAGGGGATATTTTCATCAATCACAATTTTCATTCTTGTCCAATCTTTTTTCAAAATGAGGTGTTTGGAATCGACACTCGGCATATCATACTATTTCAAAGGATTCTTGCTGAAAAAATCCTGCATGGTGAAAGGGAACACCTTGCAAGTCCCCAAGAATAATATTGGGGAGTGAATAACCAAGGAGGGGCGACCCATGGCCAATACTGCGAAGAGCAAAACCCATAAGAAGACGACGACAGCAAAGAAGGTGGCGAAACCGACGAAAGCCACAAAGTCTGCCCCGCCAGCTTCCACGAAGCAGTTGAAGGTCGGGCAAAAGGCCCCGGCTTTTTCGCTGCCGAATCAAGAAGGGAAAGTCGTGAGCCTATCGGATTACAAAGGGAAAAAAGTTGTGCTGTATTTTTATCCCAAAGACGATACTCCAGGGTGTACCAAAGAGTCCTGTGCCTTTCGAGATGGAATTGATGAAATCCAGGGCATCGGTGCCGAAGTGCTTGGTGTAAGTGGCGACTCAGTCGAATCCCACAAGAAGTTTGCTAACAAGTTCAAGCTCAATTTTCCCTTGCTCAGCGATGAAAGCAAACAGATGATTCAAGCCTACGGCGTGTGGAAAGAAAAGTCTCTCTACGGCAGGAAGTACATGGGCATTGAACGAACGACGTTTATCATTGATGAGAACGGAAAGATTGATGATATCTTTCACAAGGTGAAAGTCGATGGACACTTGGAGGAAGTGTTAGGGGAGCTCGATGTCATGCCCTAGCAGGATGTTCAAAAAGGCCGCCAGTGGCGTTCCCTGCCTCGCCGTAGCAGCTTCGCGCAGGCAGGTCGGTCCGTTGTCGTGCTCACGTATTCAATGTACGCTCCGCGCGTCAAGCCTACTCCGTCGAAGTAGCCTTTGGCTTCCAAGGCCGGGCGAACCTGCGGCCTTGCTGGACGTGCTTTTTAGAATCAACCCTATTCCCCGTAGCTTGCTACGGGGTTACCGAACAAAGTGAAGAGCTTGAGAAACCGTGGTATCTCAAAACAAATAGCACTTCCTCTGAATACCCCGTCCGCTTGCGGCGGGGATCTTTTATCATCCTCCTAGTGAAACTGGTCGGCAACCCTAGGTTTTCCTCGGCCATTCCAAAATCCGGCGCTCATCCACCGAGTGGTGTGCTGAATTGAGAATCGTCCATCCGGGGCAAGGACTAAGGCACCCGCTTCGCCCTGGATCCGTTGAACGAGTTCGCGGAAGGCTTTTCGTGTTGCCACATGTGGACTGTTTCCCTGCTTCATATCCATCAAAATATGTTTCGCTAAAGCCAATTTTATGATGGATTCACCTTTGCCCGTCATTGAGACTCCTCCGCAAGTGTTGTCAGCATAGACCCCGCACCCGATCAAAGGGGAGTCTCCGACGCGGCCTGGGAGCATCATGGAATAGCCTCCTGTTGATGTTCCTGCAGCGACTGTTCCTTTGCTATCCAATGCCACCGCTCCAACGGTTTCGTATTGAGTCAACGCTCGAAAAAGTTTGAGCGTCTTCGAACGTTCTTTTCCTCGGCTTAATGGAGCTATTCTTTGACGATGGGATGAAGAACCCAAACGGTCTTTTTCAACTTTAAAGTGGCGAACAAAGCGAGTGGCGTGATGACCAACCAGCAAAACATGCTCGGTTTCTTCCATGACAAGGCGGGCCGCTGAGATGGGGTGTCGGATTCCTTCGATACTGGCTATCGCGCCGGCCTTGAGGTTTGCACCTTCCATGAGGGCCGCATCCATACGTTTTCTGCCATCGAGCTGCAGACGCGAACCGATTCCAGCATTGAACAAGCCAGAACCTTCCATCAGACGGATCATCACCTCAATGGCATCGATAGAACGGCCTCCGGTTTTCAGAATGTGCATGCCGGAGATGAGGGATTCAGTGAGACAAGACCGTTGGGCGGCAGTGGGTTTTTTGCCGCCGGCTCCACCATGAACGAGCACTGTGAGAGGGCGAGCGCGAGGCACGGCTTTAATGCAGCAAAATGTCTTTGGCTTGTTGGTACGGTGGATGGCCCATGCGGTTCAGATCTTCGCGAACAAACCCCAGACCTGTGACGCACAGCTCAAAGTTGGAAGAGAGTTTTTGAAATAAGGCTGGCTGTTCTTTGAACTCACTCTGCTGAAAGGCAGCCACGATGCTGTACGAGCGTTTCCCGGCTTTCATATAGTCCACCAGATGATCGTTGTGGTAAATCATCCCGCCGGATTTCAAGTAACGGAGGTATTCCGGAAATAACCCGGCAATAAAGAGCGTGAAGTCGCCAATATGTCGGTGGATTTCGCATTCCCGTTCAGCAGAATCGGTGTCATGACCAGCTTCAGATTCATAGAGGAGTTCGACGACGGTTTCGACGGTTTGCCCCTTCTGGTTTTGAATACTGTGTAACCGGTCAATGTGGACGAATTCAACGAGAAGATTTGAGATGTAGGCGGTGACATTGAAATCAGGCCACCCTAAGGTTTCCGTAAAATTGCGCTCGGTAAGGGCACCGAACAATTGTCTGAGTGGATGATGTTGAGGAACCGTCGCTTCCATAATCTTCCCTCCAACTTAACCATTCACCAGGTAGCCCCAAAAGAGTCTCGAGCTGTTTCTAAGCCCCCTTATCGGAAGTGGGTAAAACGTTCCTTAATCTATTTTACCAGAGCCTCCTTGCGACTATCGAGAATAAAGGTCACTGGCCCATTATTCTTCAATGAAACCAACATGTTCGCGCCAAACTGGCCTGTTTGAATCGGCACCCCTTTTTCTCGAAATTTGGCAATGGCAGAGTCATACAATTGCCTGGCCTGGTCTGGATGAGCCGCCTGATCAAAACCCGGACGCCTACCACGATGCATGTCCCCCAACAAGGTAAACTGCGAAACAAGGAGAAGCTGGCCGGCCATATCCATCAAGGATCGATTCATTTTCCCTTCGTCATCGGGAAAAATTCGAAGGTTCGGAATTTTCTCAACCAGGTAGTCGACATCCACAGGGGTATCGCCCTTTGCAGCCCCGAGAAGGACCAGCAAACCCTCATCGATTTGTCCAATCATTTGGTGATCAACTTCCACTGAAGCTGAAGTGACTCGTTGGATCACAGCCTTCATGGAGTATTGCCTCGTCCCGCCACGTGCAAAAATTATGTTGCCGAGGAGTTCCTGCGTAGGACTTTCGTTTGAACCAATTGCCACAATACATCAAGTTCTTGAGATTGATACAGGGCATGCGTTCCCACGTATCCGGTCACACTTAACCCAATCCCTACCACGAGCATGATACTTTTCGCGATCCACTCGTCTTCCCGCTGCCACACCGCCAAATTGGCAATCCACAGACAGGCCAACACCACGGGAATGGTCGCAATTAAGGCACGTCCGAATGATTGCCCAAAGTGCCACCAATCAATGCCTCCCAAGCGGGAGGTAAGCACGAAGACGAGAATCGTGATGTTCACCATGGCCGAGAGTGCCGTGGCTAAGGCTAATCCCGCATATTCGAGCGGACCCATGAGCCACAGTGCCAATAAAATATTGATGAACATCGCCGTAACTGCCGCAATGGCCGGGGTCTTGGTATCCTGCATCGAGTAGAAAGCCGCGACGATAATCCGCATACCGGCAAACGCCCACAACCCTACCGCATACCCAAGAAGCACGACCGCAGTCCCTGCCGTATCCGCCGCCGTAAACGCCCCATGTTCAAAGAAGAGATGGACGATGGGAACCCGCAGCAACATAAGCCCCGCCATGGCGGGAAGGATAATAAACGAAATCATCCGCAACCCAAACCCTACGGTTTGCCGAAGTTCATCCATCGATCCTTTGGCCGCTTGGGCGGAAAGCGTGGGGAGAATTGCCGTGGCCAGAGCGACCCCAAAAATTCCCAGAGGAAATTGGATGAGCCGCATGCCGTAAAATAAGTACGTTGGCCCTCCATCAAAATACGATGCCAGAATCGTATTCACTGTAATGTTGATCTGGGTGACGGACGTGCCCAACAACGAAGGTACGATGAGCCACCCAATCCGCCGAACTCCGGGATGGCCCGGATCAAAGCGCCATTGAAATAGAAAACCACGTTTGTGCACACTAGGTAGTTGCATCACAAACTGCGCGAGCCCACCGACCACAACCCCAAT
>JADFRB010000138.1:5435-5972 GCA_022561525.1 Nitrospinota bacterium | reverse complement strand
CATTTTAGATCTGCCCTCAGAAGAGGGACAAGTGCGTTGCGGGCAACTGGCTTATGAAAAACTTCTCGATGCGATCAAACGCGATCTCGCTCAATTTGGGGTCAATTTTGAGACGTGGTATAGCGAAGCTTCGTTGTTTACCACGGGAAAGATCCAGGATGCGCTGAACGACTTAGAACAACGTGACCTGGTGTTCAAAGAAGATGGAGCCCTGTGGTTTCGATCCTCCCAATTCAAAGATGAGAAAGATCGTGTGGTGTGTAAGCAGGATGGTGATTATACGTACTTGGCATCCGATATCGCCTACCATTTTGACAAACTCACAAGGGGTTTTGATTGGCTCATCAATATTTGGGGTGCGGATCATCATGGGTATGTGCCTCGGATGCAGGGAGTGGTGGAAGCCTTTGGGTATCCCAAGGATCGGCTCCAGGTGGTCTTGGTGCAGATGGTGAGTTTGTTGCGAGGTGGGAAGAAAGTCGAAATGTCTAAACGGTCCGGTGAGTTTGTGACACTTAAAGAGGTTGCGAATGAAGT
>JADFRB010000138.1:4725-5425 GCA_022561525.1 Nitrospinota bacterium | reverse complement strand
GTTTTTCTGATGCGGCGTGCGGATACCCAATTGGAGTTCGATTTAGAATTGGCCAAAAAACAATCGGCGGACAATCCCGTGTATTACGTGCAATATGCGCATGCACGGTTGGCCAGTTTATTTCGCATCGCTCAGGAACGTGGCCTGACGGTTCCCGCTGTGCACGATGCCGACTTGTCTTTACTCATGGCCCCGGAAGAGTTTCGGCTGATCAAGCATCTGTCGAGTTTCCCTGGTTTGCTCGAAAGCTGTGCGCAGGCCTTGGAACCGCATCGGATTTCGTTTTACCTGCAAGAGTTAGCGGGTCTTCTCCATGTGTTTTATTACAAACACCGGGTCTTACCGCCCAAGGAAGGGGATGCGCGAGAGGAAGTCATCGATCAAGTGCCGGATGGGGAAGAACGCAAATCCATCAGAGAAACCGTCTCTCCTGCGCTAACCATGGCCAGGCTGGTATTATTGCAGCAGGTCAAAACTGTACTCAACAATGGCCTCACGCTTTTGGGCGTGAGTGCGCCGGAGAGGATGTAGTGGTATCGTCATGCCAAATACGTTCCATAAAATCGAAATACGAATATCGAATTTCGAAACAAATCCGAAATCCTAAATTCGAAATCTGGGTTTGTAGTTTGTTTTTTAGGATTTCTGCTTCCTGCTCTGCTTTTTGGGGATCACGGTGGGAATACGTACGTTTTATAAG
>JADFRB010000138.1:0-4715 GCA_022561525.1 Nitrospinota bacterium | reverse complement strand
AACAAATCCTAAATCCTACATTCGAATTTTCAATTTGGTCATTCTCATTTGTTTCGGATTTCGATATTTGAGCTTCGGATTTACTCTATTGTTCTTCTGCCATATGCAGAGCTACGGAAGTTAATTGAAATAACGATAAACCAAGAAAAGTTCGATCCCATTCTTCTGACGATCCCATGATTCAATTTTCGGTCTCCCATCAAGACGCTGCTTGTCAGGCTAGAACCGGACGTTTAGCCACGTCACATGGGACAGTCGACACGCCGGTCTTTATGCCAGTCGGGACATTGGGCCCGGTGAAGGGGATTACCCCCGATGAGTTGCACTCATGCGGGTTTGGATTGATGCTAAGCAATTCGTACCATCTGTATCTGCGCCCCGGCCATCAACTGATTGCTGAATTGGGCGGATTGCATCGCTTTACGGGGTGGTCTGGAGCCATCTTGACGGATAGCGGTGGCTTTCAAATAGTGAGTCTTTCGGATCTGCGTCACATCACGGATGAGGGTGTCACCTTTAAATCGCATCTGGATGGTTCCATGCATGAATTGACCCCTGAACGGTGCATGGAAATTCAAATGGCGTTGGGCTCGGATATCATGATGGTGCTCGACGAATGCCCGACCCATCCCTGTACCACCGAACAAGCTCGTGATGCTGTTCGTCGGTCCACGCAATGGGCGCGGCTGTGCAAGCAAGCTGCCCAGGGTAGTGGCCAAGCATTGTTTGGTATTGTCCAGGGAGGGCTGGATGCGGACCTTCGCCGAATGGCGGCTCATGATCTCGTTGAGATGGGATTTGATGGATATGCCCTCGGTGGTCTAAGTTTAGGGGAAGATAAGCTGGCCATGATGGCCATGATCGAAACCACCATACCCGAGCTTCCCGAAGATCATCCACGCTATCTCATGGGAGTAGGGTTGCCAGAAGATTTGGTAGAAGGCGTCGTGCGAGGGATTGATATGTTCGACTGCGTGATTCCCTCACGTCATGGTCGAACCGGATGGCTGTTTACCTCAACCGGACGCGTCATGATAAAAAATGCACAATATGCTCGTGATGAATCCCCGATTGACCATCAATGCACCTGTCCGGTCTGCGAGCGGTATTCCCGGGCATATCTCCGGCATCTTTTTGTGTCGAATGAAATGTTGGGAGTTCGCCTCAACACGATCCATAACTTGTGGTATTATCACCAGCTTATGAAACAATTACATGAGGCCATTCAAGAAGATCGCTTACTGGCATATCGCGAACAGTTCTATGCCACGCGTGAAATCTCACCACGCAGTGCCGCGTATGTTGAGAAAGTGGGCGCGGGGCTGACAGGCCAAAATGGGAATTCCCGGAAGGAGCAAGCGTTGTGACAATTCATTCAATGGCCTCCGTGGCAATGGCCTCAGTGGCATGGGCGCAAGGGTTTGGTGGGGACGAAGGGTCGGCAGGTCTCCTCTCCTTAGTCCCCTTTCTCTTGATCTTCGTGATTTTTTATTTCTTGTTGATTCTCCCTCAACAGCGTAAGTCGAAAGAGCAAAAAAAAATGCTCGAAGCGCTCAAGAAAGGGGACAAAATTATTACGTCCTCTGGCATCTGGGGAACCATCAACCGATTGGAAAAAGAGACGGCCACCATTCAAATTGACGATAATACGAGAGTGAAAATCCAACGCGACAATATCGCTCGCAAGAGGGCCACCGATGAAGGATAAATTGCGGAGAGTTGCTAGATGAAAAAAGTTCGTACGCGTTTATTGCTGATCTTGGGGTTAACGATCCTCTCTGTCTATTTGTCTATTCCGTCCTGGCCCGGGCTTTATGATTCTCTGCCTGACGGTCTGAAGTTGATGATTCCTGCTCGTGGTATCTCTCTTGGCCTTGATCTGCAAGGCGGGATTCATATGGTCTTGGAAGTGGAAGAAGATCGTGCGGTGGAAATTGCCGTAGACCGCTCGGCCAGAGCCATGCAGGACCTGTTGACCGATCAAGGCATTGAGTTTAACAAGGCCTCCCGAGAAGAAGGCGTACAGATCACGGTTGAACTGTCTGAGTCAGATGAACTTGATGGAGCCGCAACCCTCCTTTCTGAGTCGTTTCCGGCATATTTTCAAGTTTCCAAAGATGGTCAAACTTTGGTGTATGAACTGAATAGCGATGAAATTGATCGCATTAAAAATGGTGCCATCAATCAGGCCTTAGAAACCATTCGTAATCGTATTGACCAATTTGGCGTGACGGAACCCCTGCTGCAACGTCAAGGCCGAAACCAGATTGTGATTCAATTGCCGGGTGTGAAAGATCCCAAGCGGGCCAAGGCTCTGATTCAAAATACTGCGCTCCTCGAATTCAAAATGGTGGATGAAGACAACGAACCGAAGTTGGCGTTGCCGGTTCAGGTGGAACGGACCAAAGAATCTGAAGTTCGTGAACAGTTTGCGAGCCAGGTACCGGAAGGCTCGGAAATTTTGTTTGAGCCAATTGCGGAAGATGAAGGTTTTGCCATCTATAGCCGGCCACGCCTCGTGTTTAAAACCGCAGTGCTGACGGGTGATGTGTTGCAGGACGCGCGGGTTTCGATTGGGGACTTTAGCGAACCACTCGTCTCGATCACCTTTGATAGCAAAGGTGCCAAGGAGTTTGACCGGATTACGGCTGCCAACGTTGGTCGGCGCATGGCCATTGTGTTGGATGGCAACGTGTATTCCGCACCGAATATTACTGAGCGCATTCGAGGTGGACGTGCTGTCATTACCGGCTCGTTTACGACCGATGAAGCCAATGATTTAGCGATTGTGCTCCGAGCCGGTGCGTTGCCAGCGCCGATGAAAACACTCCAGGACCTGATGGTCGGTCCGTCTTTGGGTCGAGACTCCATTGAAAAAGGATTGAAGACGACGATGATCGCTGGGTTGGTCGTGTTGTTATTTATGATCGTGTATTACCGCCTGTCGGGGGTTGTGGCAAATGCCGCCGTGGCGTTGAATCTGATTTGCTTATTTGGCGCGTTATCCGGCTTGAATGCCACGTTGACGCTTCCGGGGATTGCGGGAATCATCTTGACCATTGGAATGGGAGTCGATTCCAATGTTCTCATTTTTGAACGGATTCGTGAAGAGCTTCGACAGGGGCGCCCGGTTCGATTAGCCGTGGATGCGGGGTACGACAAAGCGTTCCTCACAATTGTGGACTCGCACGTCACGACATTAATCACTGGGCTCGCGCTGTTTGTCTTTGGCAGTGGTCCCATTAAAGGCTTTGCGGTCACACTCTGTTTGGGGATCGGGATCAATCTGTTTACCGCCTTGATTGGAACAAAAGTCGTGTTTGACTTGGTGAATCGCCGAAAGATTGAAAGTCTGAGTATTTAAAACTGTCGAGGAAAATAATGCTGGAAATCGTAGGCAAAACAAACATTGATTTTATGGGGAAACGGAAGATGGCCCTTGTCATTTCAGGATTTTTGATGGTCCTTGGGCTCTTCACCATCGTTCAGATTGGGCGAGGCGCGGCGAATTTAGGAATAGATTTTTCCGGTGGGACGGCGGTGCAATTAAAATTTGAGAATCCCATTGCCATTGATGCGGCCCGCCAGGCACTGATCAAACATGGCCTCAACGATGCGGAACTTCAGGAATTCACCCAGGACAATAAACTGTTGATCCGGGTCAAAACCGAAGGCACGATTGAGGAGAAAATTGCCGAACAGATTATTCAAATTTTTGAACAAGAATTTTCCACAAATAAATTTGTCGTGGATTCCAGTACCGAGATTGGTCCCACCATTGGCCATCGGCTGCAACAGGATGCTTTATTGGCCATTACGATTTCTTTAATCGGCATTATTCTCTATGTCGCCACACGCTTTGAATTACGATTTGGCGTGGCTGCAGCTATTGCCACGTTTCATGATGTCTTGGCCGTTCTCGGGATTTTTTATCTATTGGATATCGAAATCACCTTGTTGGTGGTGACGGCCCTCCTGACCCTGGCCGGGTATTCCCTCACAGATACGGTTGTGGTGTTTGATCGAATTCGGGAAAACCTGCGGGCGCGTCGGCGCGATTCCATTCTGACCATTATCAATAACGGCATTAATCAGGTTTTGAGCCGGACGCTCATCACCACTCTGACGGTGGTCCTGGTCTTGCTGCCGTTGACGCTGTTTGGGGGCGAAGTCTTGCACGATTTCGCTTTGGCCCTTCTTCTTGGCGTGTTAATTGGGACCTATTCCTCAATTTTTGTGGCCAGCCCCCTTCTCCTGGTTTGGCCGGGTACCCAAGGCCGCCTTCTGAGCCGGGGGCGGTAGCAGGATGTTGAAAAGGCCCGCCAGCTGCGTTCTCGGTCATTTGCCGTGCTCATGTACTGCCGTACGCTCCGCGCGCCAAATGCCCTGCCGCCTTGCTGGGCAAACCTTTTCAACATCCTGCATTGCAACTGGTGCATGGGGTTCCTCATGTAGCATGAACGGCTTCTGAGAGTTTTTGAATTTTGCAACTCCTACTGTTGGAATGTGAGAACTGACCCCGGATCGGTGAGCTTGATCGTTAGCCCCCACACATAATCATCGAATATATGGCCAGACAAAAGAAAAAACTGACACTAGCTCAAAAGGCAGCGAAGAAAGAACGGCAAAAAATATATATGACGGTTGATGCTTATTACTTTGACTCTGGTTGAGGGAGTTGCACTCTGCAGCCAGGGCGGCTTTTCAAGCATTGC
>JADFRB010000137.1 GCA_022561525.1 Nitrospinota bacterium | reverse complement strand
GGAATGTTGAAAAAAACCGCTAGCGACGTTCTCGCCATTTTGCCGTACTCACGTACTCCCAGTACGCTCCGCTCGTCAAAATGGCTGCGGCCTTGCTGGACGGACCCTTCGGAAAGACTCAGGGCATGCTTTTTTGAACATTCCCTCCAGTTGATGATGTCCGTCTCTTCTTGGGCATTGATTGGCCATTGGAGTAAAGTATTCAACAGTCCTTAATCCTCATGCGTGAAGTGTGGTCTGTAATGTGTAAAGAACAAGAAGTTTGTACATCTTACGCTTCACGCTTCACGCTTCACGTATAACGAATCATGGAATACCAAGTCTCCGCTAGAAAATTTCGTCCTGGTACATTTGACGAACTGATTGGTCAGCCCCACGTCGTCCAAACGTTGCGGAATGCGATTCTTCGCAAACAAGTGGCCCATGCCTATTTGTTCTCAGGGATGCGTGGCGTGGGAAAGACAACAGTGGCCCGCATTCTTGCCAAAGCTCTTAATTGTGAAAATGGTCCGACCGCCGATCCGTGCGAACAATGCGAAAGTTGCAAGGAAATCAGTCGTGGTAATTCCGTTGATGTTATTGAGATAGATGGCGCGTCGAATACTGGCGTCGATGATATCCGCGAACTTCGAGAAAATGTGAAATATGCCCCGTTTCGCGGCACCTACCGGATTTACATCATCGACGAAGTCCACATGCTTTCAAATTCCGCGTTTAACGCTTTACTGAAAACACTTGAAGAACCGCCGGCTCATGCCATCTTTATCTTCGCCACCACCGAGATTCATAAAATTCCCGCCACCATCACGTCACGGTGCCAGCATTTTAATTTTCGGCGTATTCCCCGCCGGGAAATTATCACGCGCCTTCAAGAGGTAGCCACACGGAATGACGTGACCATCGAGGAGCGCAGCTTGAGTGCGATTGCCCAAGCCAGCGAAGGCAGCATGCGCGACGCATTAAGCTTACTCGATCAAGCCGTGGCTTTTGGTGGGAAATCGATCGGCGATAAGGACATTGAAGACATGCTCGGCTCGGTACCGGATGAATTGGTTCGCCGGTTAGTGGAAACCGTTGTCGGCCAAGACGCGGCAGCAGCGGTAGAGTTAGTCGGCGAAGTCATCGACCACGGGTATGATCTTCGCACGTATTGCGGAGCCGTAGTGGAAAGAATGCGCAACCTCATGATCGCTGCCGTGGTGCCTGGAGCAGCGCAAGCCGAACGGTTGATGGATTTACCGAGTGAAGATGTTCAACACCTGATGACGGAAGCCAAAGCCTTTTCCGTTGAACAATTACAGGAGCTGTTTCAGTTGTTTGCCCAAGCAGAAGATCGGCTTCGCACCACAGCCCATCCACGTTTTACCTTTGAAGTGGCAGCAGTTCGAGCAGCTCGGTTGTTTCAAAGCAAGCCAGCTGCCTCTAGCAGCCAACCTAAAAACGCGCCGCCCAAACCTATGGTCCAAAGCGCTGGCAGGCCTCACGCAGAAGTGCCAAGGAACCCGATTCCGGCAACAGCCCCGGCGCCAAAGCCTCTGCCAACCCAGCCAGAACACAGAACTGAACCAACAGCCACTCTCGCCCGAAAAGAACCGAGCCCGGCTCCAGGGCCCCCACCAAAATCGAACGAGCCGCAAACTTCAGTGCCCCCTCGAACAACCGAACGACCGCAAGCGGTGTTCAAAGGGCCATCGCCAAGTCCCGCTCCGCCCAAAGGCAAACCCTCACCAGCCATAACCCCAGCCATTCAACCGGACGATTGGCAAAAAGTCGTCGAGGCGATGATTAAGAAATATCCGAACATCGGCACGTTTCTGGAGATGGGCATGTTGGTCAAGGTCGAAGGGAACCAAGTCATCATTGGCTTTCCGAAAACTGCGTCCGTGGCATGCTCTCGCATTCAAAAAGAAGAGAACCGGGTGCTGGTCTCGAAAATTTGCCAAGAGGTGATCGGGGCCACGATCCAGCTTCGCGTGGTCGAGTTAGCAGAAAATCAGGAAGGTGGCCTGACCATCAAGCAGATTCGGGTTCAACGGCAGAAACACGATGATGACGCGTTGATTGAAGAAGCAAAAGCCAACCCATTAGTAAAACAAACGATGGAGCTGTTTGGTGGAGAGGTGATCAAAGCCAGCCGCATGGTGGAGAACAAGGAGGCATAAGCATGTCGAAGAATCCATTTGGAAATATGGCCAATATGATGAAACAGGCGCAGGCCATGCAGGAGCGGTTAGGCAAGATTCAAGAAGAGGCCGAGACCAAAACAGTGGTGGCTTCAGCTGGCGGCGGCATGGTCACGATCACGGCCAATGGTGGCATGAAGATTACCAAAATCACCATCGATCCTGAGGTCTTAAAAGCCGAGGATCCCGAGATGCTTCAGGATTTATTGGTGGCGGCCACGAACGAAGCCCTTCGCAAAGCCAAAGAACTCATGGCTGAAGAGGTTAAAGGGTTGACCGGCGGCATGGGCATCCCCGGAATGTTCTAGCCGGATGCTCAAAATGTCCGCCAGCGGCGTTCTCGGGACTTTGTCGTGCTCACGTACTGATGTACGCTCCGCTCGCCAAAACCCCTGCGGCCTTGCTGGACGGGCCTTTTTCAATAGCCCCTTTCTGGGAAGAGAAAGGCCCGCGTGTCCGATCTGACGTTCTTTCTTAGAACCCAATTGTTTTTTCTGTATGTGGGATCAGGGTTGCATATTTTGCTATGATGTCCACCCGTCAAGGATTATCAACCACCCAGATTATCCCGAGAACATGAAACCCAAAACAAACAATCCATGGACTTTGGACCTAGGCGCCATTCTCATTGATTCCAACACAGTCCAGTTCAAAGTCTGGGCGCCATCGGCGGAAGCCATGGGTGTTCGGATTCATTCGGCGAACCCATCCCGAATTCCGCTAGCACCCGCCCCAATGGGTTATTGGATAGGAACGATCCCAGACGTGCCTGCTGATTCACTCTATAGCTTCATCATCAATCAACACCTCGAACGACCCGATCCTGCCTCCCGATTCCAACCCAATGGTGTCCATGGACCTTCTGTTGTGGTTGATCCCTCTGCCTTTGCCTGGAATGATCAAAATTGGAAGGGCCTGCCACTCGAACAATTTCTTATTTATGAACTCCATGTGGGCACCTTTACACCTGAGGGAACATTTGATGCGGTGATCAATAAGCTTTCCTATCTTCGCGAGACCGTTGGCGTCACGGCGATTGAATTGATGCCCGTAGCCCAATGCCCAGGCGTTCGCAATTGGGGCTACGATGGCGCCTACCTCTTTGCCCCCCAATCCAATTATGGAAGACCGGAGGAACTCAAGCGCTTGGTAAATGCGTGCCATGCACAAGGCCTCGCCGTCATCATGGATGTGGTCTATAACCACTTAGGGCCAGAGGGAAATTATCTTGGCGACTACGGCCCATATTTCACGCACCGCTATCCAACACCTTGGGGGCAGGCGATCAATTTCGATGGCCCAGACAGTGACCCTGTTCGACACTTTATCATCAGTAATGCGTTGTACTGGGTCACGGAGTATCACATCGATGCCCTGCGGCTTGATGCGATTCACGGCATCTTTGATTTCAGCGCCAAACATATTTTGCAAGAGTTAGGGGAAGCCGTTCATGAGCAAGCGAGAAAATTAGGAAGAGCGATCCACGTCATCGCTGAAACCGATCTCAATGATTCACGAGTAATCACGCCAATCAATAAAGGAGGATACGGGCTAGATGGCCAATGGAGCGATGATTTTCATCATGCCCTCCACTGTTTACTGACAGGGGATAAGAATGGCTACTACGAAGACTTCGGGAAACTCGATCAGTTGGCAACGGCAATCACAGACCGATTTGTGTACTCAGGCCAATATTCATCCCACCGGAAACGCGGTCACGGCAATTCCGCAAAAAGTGGCTCGCCAACCCAATTCGTCGTCTTTTCCCAAAACCACGATCAGGTCGGAAACCGTGCCCATGGCGACCGGCTCTCTACTCTGATCCCCTTTGAGGCGCTCAAACTTGCCGCAGCCACGGTTCTTCTTTCCCCAAACATCCCACTGTTGTTCATGGGAGAGGAATATGGAGAGACCGCGCCCTTTCTTTACTTCATCGATCACGGAGACGAAGGACTCATCGAGGCAGTTCGACAAGGAAGGAAATCTGAATTCGCCACCTTTGGTTGGACCGATGTCCCCGATCCCTACGCGCAATCAACCTTTGATCAGTCACGAGTGAACTGGGACAAGAAACTATCAGATGAGCAACAATGTCTGCTGAATTGGTATCAGGCCTTAATCAAACTTAGAAAATCCGTTCCATCTCTTGGACCTGGACACAAGAAAGACACATTGAAAGTGTGGACTGATCGAAAGGCAAAAGTCTTCACGATATATCGAACCAGCCAGTCTAACCCAGAAACTTTAATCATTTTGAGCCTCAACAAAAATGAGACCAGTACTTCGCTGGTTAAACCAGAAGGAAAATGGGACCTGCGCCTTGATTCACACTCCCCAGAATTTAGCAACCAACAAAAATCTCCTGCCCCCAACAACCTGATCTTGCCGCAAGAAAACCTTTCTCTCCAACTCCCCCCCCACGCCGTGCGAGTCTACACAAGCCAACAATCTTGATGTTTCCCAATCGTTTAATCCTAGCCCCCACGTTGGGCGCGGCGGAGCCCCAAGATCGAGACAGAAAATGAAGGAGCAACCTTACATAACCATCGATTGTCATTTCGAGCGAAACGAGAAATCTCCCCCCATTGTCGAACAAGAGATTTCTCCCAAGGGTCGAAATGACAAAGGAGAGGTTGAAGTGCCAAGAAGTGCGCGAAAGGACAGAAGGAAAAACCTGGATTCCCGATTAGGGAGGTCTAGAATAACGGCAGGGGAAAGTGATGGGCTGCGAGGAACCGACTCTGTTTCTACCATACCAAACAGGAAAAAGTCCCTTCCCATCCACCTCCGTGCGTGGCGGAGCCAGAGCACCGAATTGACTTTTCGGCGAGGGCTGTTTGAGCGGAGCGAGTTCCCTCGCCATCTTATTCGTGGCGGAGGCGGAGGCATCCCGGAGAACCTGCTTCTGAGCAGGCTCGTAGGGGCCGGGCACAGGCAAGAATGGTTTTGGTCCCTTTTGCGAAACAAAAAGCCTGCCCTGAGTCGTGTCGAAGGGGACTCGTCGCGTGGAGACGAAACCCCGCATAAAAATAAACCTAACCCCCAAACACTGTCAGCTCCGAAACGATACGGAAATGTTTTTTATTCCGGGTCACGAGCGGAAGGTGTTTTACCAACGCGGTTGCTGCAATTAAGGCATCAGCTTTTCCCAGAGAGGGGTATTGTCGTCGAAGTTCGGAAAATCGGACAGTAATCTTTTCCGACAATGGAATCATACGCCAGCGACTCAATTCGAGGAGAATGGCTTCCCGTTCCCGCTCACGCAAGCCGGACTTTGCCAAGAGTTCTTTTTTGGTGATCAACGAATAATAGACAACATGATTCGGTGCATCGAATAATTCGGTGAATTGGCCGGAATTGAGATAATCAATAACGACGTCGGTATCTACGAGGAAGGAGACTTTTGCCATACACGAAGTTCCGCCAGAAACTCCTCATCTGATTGCCCTCGAGCCTGCTTTCGTAGGGCAGCCACATAGGCCCGACTGTCCTTCACATCAGTATGCCCATAGGGATTAAAGCGTTCACGGACAAGATCTTCTAACAACGTGACGGGATACACGCCTTTCCGCTTTGCCGCCTGAGTGACCAAGCGTTTCAGAGTCGGGTCAAACGATAACGTCCACTTTTCTTTGCGCACACTGGTTTTGGCCATGACTCCTGTCCTTTCACGGTGCTTCAATGATACGTATCTTAGACGTATTCATAACAATGGTCAATGGAATCTCTTCTCATGCAGGATGCCCCACGTGTTGGGCGCGGCGGAGCCGGAGCCACAAATCGATCCCTTCGGCGAGGGCTGTTTGAGCGCAGCGAGTTCCCCGAGCCATCTTTTCGT
>JADFRB010000136.1 GCA_022561525.1 Nitrospinota bacterium | reverse complement strand
CTCCCTGAAGGGCCACCGGATCAATCACGATGTCAATACACATAAACAGCAAACAGGTCAGGCCAATCACCGGCCAGGAAAGAATGCTTTTCAAAAGGAAGTGTCGCCCCAATGGGCTTGAAGATGTTTGAAAGGGCAAAACAAACCACAGGGCCAGGCAATAGCTCGCATACAATAAAAATGTAAACGACAACGAATCCATGAACGGGATGTTGAAAATATATAACTCCTCACCCACGGTAGATCCGGTGTAAAAATAATCGCCAAACGGGAACCCTATCCGGGTCGATAAAAACTCACACACAAAAGCCGTGGCCCAGGTAATCCCAAACATCACCCAAGTCCGCTTCCATCCCAAAAACCGCGACGCCGCAACCAACGACACCGCCAAAAAGAAAAACACATACGGCCGAAGCAGAACCGTTTTCAGAAAAAGAATAGGAATATCCACGGGCAAAACTTAGATTAGAGTAGTTGCAAGATGAAGCTAAACCGATAGACCCGTTCCCAATGGCGCTAAAAGATGTTCAAAAAGGTCCGTTGTCTGACCCACCCAGCCCAGACACGCCAAGACGTGTCTTTCCACTGGCAAGGCCGCAGGGCCTTTGGCGCGCGGAGCGTACTCACAGTACGTGAGCACGACAAAGGACCGAGAACGCCGCTGGAGGCCTTTTGGAACATCCTTTTACGCATAGCCGTGATCCCGAAACCACCGCACGGCCTTTTCCAACGCCAGCTCCACTGGAGTCTGCGGCAAGCCCAGCTCTCGAATCGCTTTCGAGCAATCATAATGCATCAGGTACTTCGCCATCCGCACGCCTTCAAGCGGAATACGCGGGGTTTGATGCGTGAAATAATCCGCAATCCATGTATTGACATGCGCCAACGGCAATACAAGCCCATGTGGCAACTTCAGCTTTGGAGCCTTAACCCCGGTCAATCCACTCAGAATCTCAAACACCTCTTTCAACATCAAATTGCGACAACCTAAAATATACCGCTCACCAACTTTCCCCCGTTCCATGGCTTGTAAATGCCCAACCGCCACATCCTCGACATCAATCAAGTTCATGCCGGTTTCAATATACGCAGCCATCCGACCCTTCATAAAATCAACCAGGATTTGACCGGTCGGCGTCGGCTTCACATCACACACCCCCACCGGAGCCGAAGGATTCACAATCACAACAGGCAACCCGACCTTCGCCATTTTCATGACTTCTTGCTCAGCCAAAAACTTCGACCGTTTATAATCCCCAGCCATTTGCTCAAGTGTGATCGCCGTTTCTTCCGTACCTACTCCCCTACCTTCGGGCAACCCTATGGTCCCAATCGTACTCGTGTAGACAATGCGCTCGATCCCGACATCCTTGGCCGCTTCCAATAACGCCTTCGTCCCATCCACATTCACCCTGTAAAACACGGAAGGATCACGAGCCCACAGCGCATAGTGCGCCGCCACATGGAACAACTGCTGGCAGCTAGTCAAAGCCGATCGTAGCGACGCCGCATCGCATAAATCCCCCGGCACGGTTTCAACCGCCAGCCCATCAAGTGCCCGAAGACCTGTCCCCGGCCGAACCAGGGTGCGCACTTCGGTCCCCGCGGCGAGCAACGCCCGAGCTACCGCCGACCCAATAAATCCTGTCGCCCCTGTTACTAAAGCTTTCATGAATCAAACTTAATGAAAATGAAGCCAGAAAGGAAAGAGAGAAAATTAATGAGAAACCTTGAAGGGACGAACCACGCAGAGCATTTCGCCTAATTCCGAAAGAAACAAAATTGAGTAAAAGTAATTTTTCCAATCATGTCTTTTTGAACCTTGTCGTATTGAAACTTGTCGAACCACCGAATCTGGCTAAAAAATCAAAATAGAACAGGGAGCGCACCAGAAACAAAGTAAGATTGGTCTCCAAAAAGAACCAGAACAACATGATCCATTTCTTCTTAAACATTTTGAATCACTATCCTAAAACTCTCTATTCAAAATACAGGGCACCTCTAAAAACCGTCCTTTTCCGTGATGGCGGCGTCAGCCGCGTGCTCAAATCCTCATGTATTCGCCCATACATTCCGGTTTTCCGCGCGCGGCTTCCTTGCCCTCACAAAAAATGCCTGGTTTTTAGAGGTACCCTTAATTGCCTAAAAGTTAGGTATATAGGGTCAGTTGCTTATTACTTTGACTCCGGTTCCATCAGTTCGCGTAGCGTCGATGGCTTTTTCTGGGACAAAATCCCAAGCAATGCTTGAAAAGCCGCCCTGGCTGCAGAGTGCAACTCCCTCAACCGGAGTCAAAGTAATAAGCATCTAGGGTCATAAGGATTCATATGATTTTAGTGATATTTTAGCGCTATACGTGTCTTTGTGAGCTTTAATTTCTCTCGCAAGACATTTAGACATGGATGGTTGTAATGCTTAGGCCTAAAGTAGCCGATTATTCTTGAAAAGTGAACCATTATTCTGGTATGTCATAAGGGTTTGCCAACATGGGTATTTCTTTAGGCCGGAAGCTTGGAAACGAGAAGGTTCTATAAAGATCAAAAAGAAGTCCTCAAAGGCTAAAATATGGGTTGCCATCCATAGCACGCCTTCGGGTTTCTGGAGGCGTTTCTATTTTTTAGAAACCTTCAAAAGAATCTTTTTTCAGGTTTGGGTTCAGGTCTGGGCCGAACGATCAACTTCTACTGGTTCCGATCCCGAGGGTTGAGTTTCTTTGTTTTCCCGACGTTAAATTTTTCGATCAACGACATATTACGATATTCTACGTATTGTGATATCGGGCTCCAAACTGGCACAATTCTATAAATGTGCTCTGTAGTCAGTGAAGTATGTAAAAAATTGTTATCGAGAGAATACACACCGAGTCTCGTCGTCTGCAAAAAATATTCGAGATTAGGAATGTGGCAATCATTCCAATTTGTAAACTTTTTGGGGAGAGACAATGCCTAAACACAGCGTTTTGGGGAAGGTCAAACCGTTCTCAGGAATTGGAAAAGACCCGGATCAATTACATTACGATGAACTGAATGGACCATTAACCGTCGATTCAGAGACCTCGGATCATTTGTCCACTTTATTTTCTTCCTTTAAAGAGCATGCCATTGAAGGAGTGGCAGGGGTGCCCTCTGATGGGGCAACCACCAACCAGAAAAATACCGAAGATGCTGCCGAAGTGGGGGAGGCTGAGGAATCTTCAGAGGAAAATGAAAAGGAAATTGATTTAACCCCAGGCGCCCTTAGCCGAATCGATGATCCGGTGCGGCTCTATCTTAACGAGATGGCGAGTGTTTCGTTGTTGACTCGCGAAGGCGAGATCGAGCTAGCCAAACGAATTGAAGATGGCAAACATGAATTAGCTTTTGCCATTGCCGGTATGCCCATGACATTGACCTATTTGGACACCCTGCGCCTTGCGATGAAAAAAGGGGATTTACGGGTTCGAGATTTCGTGCTGGTTCATGAGCCCACCGAAGAGGAGGAGCTCGAGGAAGAAGACGGCGAAGACGAACAAGATGAAGAAGAACTCCTGCAGCGCACCCTGGCGGAACTCGAGAAGATGCGGCGGGTGGGCAAGAACTTACTGACCCTCTATGACAAGCGGCGCAAGGCCTCGTCAGCGCAGCAGGCTCGGATTGGGAAGCAACTTCATGGAGTGCAGCAACAGATTGTCGAGCGGCTTGATGCCATGAATGTGCAACCGGCAGTACGGGATGAGCTGTTGCGGCGGATTAAAGAGAAAGGGGTCGCGTTACGGGGAGCCGAGCGTGTGGTGGAGGATTGTTGCCGGCGGATTGGGAAGCCACGGACAGAAGCCGCCAAAGTGATTCGGCAGATGGGGCGGAAGCGGACGGTCTACACGGCGGTGCGGCGGAAGACGGGCTATAGCGATGAGGCCTTGGAAAAGCTGATGCGGGCGTTTCAGGACGGGCAGGGGACGGTGTGGCGGATCGAACAGGAAGAGGTGCTGTTGCCGGCGGCCGAATTCAAGAGGGCGTTCCTGACGTTAGAGCGGGCCGAAGAGAAGATGAAGCGGGGAAAGGCGGAGTTGATTGAAGCGAATCTGCGGTTGGTTGTGAGTATTGCGAAGAAGTATACGAACCGGGGACTGCAGTTTTTAGACTTGATCCAAGAAGGCAATGTTGGGTTGATGAAGGCGGTGGATAAGTTTGAGTATCAGCGGGGATATAAATTTAGTACGTATGCGACGTGGTGGATTCGGCAGGCGATCACGCGAGCGATTGCGGACCAGGCGCGAACTATCCGCATCCCCGTGCATATGATCGAAACGATCAACAAGCTGGTGCGGACGTCGCGGCATTTGGTGCAGCAATTGGGGCGGGAGCCGACGCCGGAGGAGATTGGGGAGCGGATGGAGATGCCGCTGGAGAAAGTGCGGAAGATTTTGAAGATTGCGAAGGAGCCCATCTCGTTAGAGACCCCGATCGGAGAGGAAGAGGACAGTCATTTAGGGGACTTTATCGAGGATAAGAAAGCGGTGTCGCCAATAGAAGCTGCCGTGCGCTATGATTTGCAGCGTCAAATTTCAATGTCGTTGAGCACCTTAACCCCCAGAGAGGAAAAGGTCCTTCGTAAGCGGTTTGGGATTGGGGAGGCAACGGACCATACGTTGGAGGAAGTGGGACAGGATTTTGCTGTGACGCGTGAGCGGATTCGGCAAATTGAAGCCAAGGCGTTGCGGAAACTGCGGCATCCCACGCGGAGCAAGAAGTTACGGAGTTTTGCCGAAGGATTTTAAATCGTGATTCGTTAAGCGTGGTGCGTGACCCGAAAAGAAAAAACGTTTTGTATCCCTTACATTTCACGTTTCACGCTTGCGCGCCGGAGCGCTACAGCGCGCAGGCACGGATGACGCTTCACGAATTCAGGGCCCATAGCTCAGTTGGTTAGAGCGGCGGACTCATAATCCGCTGGTCCCAGGTTCAAGTCCTGGTGGGCCCACCAGCCTTCGCCAACAAGGCTTCGGCTGGTAAGCCTGAAGAAAAGGCTGTCCGTTGAACCTTTGGCTGCTTGGGCGTCAAAGTTGATTTCAGGGTTTGAGGGTGAAGGCAGACTGGGTCGAACTTTCTCTGAGACTTTCTGCCATCTTTGATCTTTTATGGTGAGATTCGATAATGTATGCCATTGTTGAAATAGACTTCCCCCTTCTAACATAGAGGTGTTCTTGAACGCACAACTGTCCCTCTTGGTTCAGCTTCAACAGTTCGATCTCAACATTCAGCAACTGGATGACCAACGACACAAGATTCCTGCTCGTATCGATGAAGCCCGTTCTGCTTTAGATCAGGCCATTTCGCGCCTGGAAGACATCAAGACGGCGCTAGAAAAGGCCACGACTGACCGGCGCAGTGGGGAGCAAGATCTCGATGAACAAGAAAGCCATGTGCAAAAACTTCGTACACGGCTCATGGAACTCAAAACGAATAAGGAATATCAGGCGCATTTATTTGAAATCGATATAGCCAACAAAAAGAAGGATTCGTTAGAGGAACGAGTTTTGCTGGCCATGGAGCGTGGCGAGGAAAAGCAGAAAGAACTTGAAGAGGTTCAGGGTCTTGTTGATGATGCGATTCGATCTTTTACGCAAGAGAAAACTCAATTAGAGTCCAAGGCCATTGACCTTGACCGGGAACTCGAGGAATTGAAGGTCCAGAAAGAAGACGTGTTAAAGTTGTTGGATAAATCCGTGTACGCGCGGTACACGAAACTCAAGTCTACCCTCAAAGTCGTCGTGGTCGCGCAAGTTCGCAGTGGTGCTTGTCAGGGTTGCCAATTGCAAATTCCGCCTCAGTTAATCGCTGATGTCAAACGCGCGGATCAATTACTGACTTGTCCGTACTGTTTCCGAATCTTGTACGGCGAAGACTTTCCTAGTTCGGTGCCTGAGTTTTCTACGGCTCAGGAAGCTGCTGATGTTTAGGAGCCTGTCCAAAATTAGACGGATCAACGTCGGGTGTCCTTGATTTGGCCATATTTCCGATCCTTTTCGTTGAACAGTCCTACTATTCGCCTCAAACGATCGAAACATCTGACTCA
>JADFRB010000135.1 GCA_022561525.1 Nitrospinota bacterium | reverse complement strand
GCCTGCGCGCCGAAGCGCTTTCAGCCTTCGTAGCCACTCCCGCCCTCCGTAGCCACTTCGGCGGAGGTGGCTCGGCGGAGTAGGCTCGACGCACCAGCAAGTCTCCCCTCAGGGGCAAGGGCAATGTGAACTGTCCGAATTATATACTAACATATTTTAGAAGCGTAAGTCCTCACGTGTCAGGTTTGGCAGAACTTTTTACTGGTGCATCACGATTTACTGGTTTTGGGGTTAAGGGACGAGGTTCCTTTTCTAATCGGGTTCGTCGCCCGCAATTAATGCAACGAGACACCACTAAGGTCATGCCTGTCAGCAAGTCGACTTCTTGATCAGGAGCAAGCGTGCCCTGGCACCGTTCACATATTGTTTTTGGAGTTCCATTTACCATGAATACACTTCTTACATTAGAAAAATAGCCAAAGAATCTACGATCTTCTCATCTCTATTTGGTCTTTTGCCCATGGTATCCTAACCAGTCTTGGCGCATTCCTTATAAATTTGCAAGGTTATGGGCACAACTCGCAATACGTTCAACATCGGGGTGCTGTGTGGCACGTTGCATAAGCGACTGCCAAACCGCATTAACATTCCACTCGGACAATGGGGTGTCCCACGTTAGCCTTTCCCCATCCCATTCCATCCATACATTCCCCACATGCACAAAGCCGGGCTGGGCATTCAAGATCGCCTTGACCATTTCTTCGACCATAGCATGAACGCGGAGATGGTTCATTTCCCGACCCTCATTTCCATGATTGAAGGAATCATGGGTTGAAGATATCTTTTGATTGTTGTCGTCATTGGGAAACCCTATGACTCTTGAGGCAGGATCGTGAAAACTCAGCAACGGCAAATTCTACATTCTGAAAAAGGAATTTCAGCTCATTCACCGCTTGAGACCCATCAGTATAGGTATCGATTGACTCCTGCAATTGACCAGACACGAAATTTGAAGGAATCGCTTTTACCACTCGCACTGCATCAATTTCCTGTTTTTTAACCGCAATCTCTTGCTGCAATCTTTGCAAATCTTCGATCGCGACTTGACAATGTCGGTCCCACAAAGCCGCCCTAACCGAACTTGTTCCGACAAGAAAAAAACACGCGATCATGAGACCTACCAAAACTTTTCTTTGCCTCATTTTGGTTTTCTCCTTTACTGCTCTCGATTTTACTTGGTTTAACCAACGCATCTCTATTCTGTTGCCGTGCGTGATTGAAGAATACAGTCATCAACCCTTAGGGGAAATCCGCCATGCTGCGTACGTTTTTCCTCTCAGGAAATGACGTTATGGCGTCTTATTGAAATTTGGCTTCGCTTGATCACACACCAAGCCCCAAACCGGGGACGGGATAAGAGAAGAAAAGAGAACGGAAGTTTTTTCTGAAAGGAAGAGCTACTTTCTCAACGAGAAAGAGAGATTGTGATAGTCGAAAACTTTTCCAAGATATTCTCAAAGGTTGCATAAATGGCGTCACTACCAAACACCAACATTGAATATTCCAGAACCACGCCCCCAACCATCACCCAACGCCTCAACCTAGTTTATTGTCACCTTCATTTCGATTCGGTCAAGAGGATTATCGTTTCCATCTCGCTTGACGCCAACTACACGATCGACAACATCCATTCCACTTTCCACTTCCCCAAACGCGGTGTATTGCCCATTTAAAAACGAAGAATCAGCCACACAAATAAAAAACTGTGATCCCGCGCTATTCGGGTCTTGCGCACGTGCCATGGACAGCACCCCACGTGTATGAAGTTTATCGTTAAACTCGGCGTTCACCTGGTAACCTGGCCCCCCCGAACCATGCGTTGAACGATCGGGGTTTTTGCTATTGGGATCGCCGCCTTGAATCATAAACCCCGGAATGACGCGATGAAACGTGGCGCCATCATAAAATTTATCCTGAGCCAATTTGCAAAAATTATTCACATGATTTGGCGCAACTTCCGAGTAAAACTGCAAGGTTATCTCTCCCCACGTTTCACCTTGTGACGAAACGGTGATTGTCGCTTTGCGTTGACTCGCGTCACTCATACAGACACTCCTTCTAAAATCTAAAAAAGTTAAAGGGACTGTTGAAGAACCAGAGAAATTCTCATAATACGGTTCATAGGTGATTCATCTCATGAACTTACAAGAAGCGACAGGGGATGTTCAAAAAGCATACCCTCGCGGAGGCGGGGGGGCCGCTCAGCAAGGCCGCAGGCGTTTTGGCGCGCGGAGCGTACTCATAGTACGTGAACACGACAAAGGGCCGAGAACGCCGCTGACGCCATTTTTCAACATTCCCATTAAAAATAGGGGCGCGGCATGGAAAATTGTGTACCCAACCCTTCGCTCACATTCACCCAATGTTGGCCACGGTCCTGGCTGCGAAAGGCTCCGGCACTGGTCCCAACAAAGAAATCACCTTCCGGGGTCACGACCATGACCTGAACCGCGCGTTCAGTGAGACCGGAATTTACAGAAGTCCATTTTGCCTTGGGCAAGGATGTTGTATAAATACCCCGTCCGGTTGCCACAAATACCCCGGCATTCGTTGGCACAATTCCTCGAATAGAATCATTGGGCAATGATCGACCAAAGGCTTGCCAAGATTTTCCACGATCAACGCTGTGATAAATGCCGCCGTCCTGCGTCCCCACGAATAATGTATTGTCTCGATTCTTCGCGAGGATCCGAATGTGATTATGCCGGAGGCGTTCCTTAGCATCGACGAACTGACTCTTGACCCGTTGCCATGTGGCAGTCCCAGGCTTCGTCGTGTCGAGCCACAGTACGCCTTTTCCCGCCGTCCCCACGAACAAGCGCTGATTATCCATCATGACCATACTCGAGACCAATATTTGATCTAAGCCATCGGCCATCACCACCCAGGTCTGATCAGTCTCATGCCATTGATAAACCCCACGCCCTGTGCCTGCATAGATCCCTCGGGAATGAGCCAGAAGCGATTTGACTTCCACTCGCTTGAGGCCTTGAGAAATGGCTTCCCAGGACATCCCATCTTCCTTGGTTCGAAAAATACCACCACGGACGGTTCCGGCATACACAATCCCTTTTTGATCAACAGCGAGGGAGAGAATGAATCGATCACCGAGCCCCACATTGATGGTCTTCCACGTATCACCATGATCATGGCTCACAAACACACCTAAGCCAAAAGATCCCGCATAGACCGTTCCTTCATTCGTCGTAGCTAAGGCTTGAATGCTTGGGGCAAAAGCACCCTCATGCCCAAACGGATTGGAATGTCTTTCCGATGCAGCCAAAGCCCCGCCACTCCACGAGGCGATCAGGATCATCGGGGCAAGAAAAATGCCCAAGAACTGTATTTGGGAAAGGAGTTGTTTTTTATAACGGCTCATACTGAGAAAAGGTCACACACTCTTAAGAAGGTGGAGTGGCTTCATCCTCGGAAAGAGATTCGCTATCAGCGTCCTCTGACTCATCAGAGACAGCAGGTTTCCGCCGACCAAACCACTTTGCCCCCCAAATTCCCGCTTCATAGAGCACAATCAAGGGAACCGCCATCAGCATCATGGTAAAGAGCGTGGCATCGGGAGTAATGACGGCGGAGACAATCAAGGCAATCATCGCGGCATGGCGGCGGAACTTGCTGAGTTGTTCCGGCGTCACCAAGCCGACTCGGGACAGCAGCGTTAACGTCAGCGGCAATTCAAACGCAAAGCCAAACGCTAAAAGAAATTTTACGTTGAAATCGACAAACATCCCCACCGCCAATTCCGGTTTTAACTCTCGCTCTATTCCGAAGGACACAAAGAAGTTTATGACAAGGGGGAGAATCACTAAGTTGCAAAAAACCAACCCGAGAGCAAAAAACCCGGAGGCCAATACAAACAACGGAATGCCCCACCGTTGCTCACCGGGCAACAGCGCCGGCTGAATAAACTTCCAACATTGGTGAAGAATGACCGGCAGGCTGACGACAATCGCCGCGAGGAAGGAGATTTTTATTGAAGCAAAGAGGGCTTCAGCCGGCCCATAAAATATCAAATCATCAGCAAACGGCCGCTTAAACCACTCAATCAAATCCGCTGACAGGGAAAACATGATGACGAACGCCACCAAAATCGTCGCGCCAATAATCAGCAGCCGGCGTTTGATATTACCAATATGACGAGAAAGAGGATTTGCAATCGATATCATAAAAAAAATTGGCCTTGTGTAAAACGTGAACTCGAGACTTCTACAGCACCCGGGGGAAACTTCAACCCGTAGGCTGGCCTTGACTCACCCGGTACTCTCGGATCATTCCCGCCATACGATCCTTCTTCCCAAGTTTCTCTTTTTGAATTTGTTTTTTCAGTAACTCTTCTTGAGGTGTGAGGGTGTGGTTTTGCAATAACGTTTCCAGTTCAGCATCGAGACGATGATGCGATTCCTCCATCTCTCGATAATCTGAATTCGATGAACGGAGGTGCTCTACAATTTGTTCGTCACTCATCATACGAATCCTCCCTCCTGTGCCCTCCCCACGGGCGTGAGGACCTGAGAGAAAATAACTTGGACCCTATCGCGCCAAGATTTGGGGCAGATTTGGACGGAACGATTGAGAAAGACCCGAGGCATAGCACAGCTATGTTGAGGGTGTTTCGATTGAGGCCCGTTCAAAGATGGCCCGAAGAATTGGATGCGAGATGTCCAAGTTATTTTCTCTCAGGTCCTGGGTTTAGAATACGGTCATCAAATATGATAGCGAATATCCCAATACCACTTGCAAAACAGGATGTGCAAAAAACCCGTCCAGCAAGGCTGACCTGCCTGCACGCTTGCGCGTTGTAACGGCGACAGCGCGTAAACGCGAAGCCGTTTCGGCAGAGGCAGGGAACGCAGCTGGCGGACCCTTCGGAAAGACTCAGGGCATGCTTTTTCAACATCCTGCTAAAACGGGTCATCAAACTCTATGGGTTCAAGCCGCATCAGAATAGCATCCTCCGCAGGGTCGGTATAGTAGGCAGCTCGACTCCCATATTCGCGAAATCCGAAGCCATCATACAAGGATTGAGCGGCGGTATTCGAAGCCCGAACTTCCAATAATGCCCGTTCCACACCCTGGGTTTGGGCATCATAAAGCGCAAACTGCACGAATCGACGCGCAATCCCCTGACGTCTCCACGGTTGACACACGGCCAAATTGAGTATTCGTAATTCTTCAAACACGATCCAATAGCAAAGATACCCAGCAATATCTTCAGGCTGACCCTGATCATCGATGGGAGTCGCCACATACAACCGGCTAAATGGGTTTCCCACCAACTCGGCCTCAAACATCACACGAGTCCATGGAGCAGAAAATGCCTCCTGCTCAATGTCTAAAATTTGATCAAGGTGAGAGGATTCAACAGGGTTGATACTTAGGCACAAATTCGACGAAGGTTCCACATCCATGTTGAGCATAATCAGTGTGAATTTGAAATAGATGCTTTACGGGCTTTAGCCTCCCATTGCACTTCGGCTTCAGCACGTTGAATATACCGAGGGGAGAGTTGCCCCCCAGCATACTGCCTTGAACGGAAGGATGACAAGCTGGAAAATGCCACACTAATTGCCGAGGGCTGCATGGCCTCATCCGGCCCTGGGATGGCTTTTTTACCTAGCAATTTATGTAATTCAGAAGCGTGGGCCAGCCAGCCCTCGCCAAATAGAATGGTTGCATTTTCAATAGAATCAATAAGTTGCAATAATGGTCCATGGCGATCCTCACTCATGCGTTCAAGCTGGTCGCCTTTCCACTGAAATACGGCCCAATACACCTCTCCTCGACTCGCTTTTAAGATGGGGCAGACGGGCTTTGTCTCCCCCTTCATATTCCACGCCATCCCCTCCAAGGTAGGGACCGTCACCAGGGGAAGCTGCGTGGCAACACGAAATCCCATCATCGTGGAGAGCCCAACACGCAGACCCGTAAACGATCCCGGTCCCAAAGAAACGGCTAAGCCATCAAGGTGGTTAATCAACAGGCCAAGAGATTGAAGAAGACGATCAATGGTGGGAACCAAGACACTCGCATGCGAAGCACAATCGGGATGCGTTTCTTCGGCCAGCACCT
>JADFRB010000134.1 GCA_022561525.1 Nitrospinota bacterium | reverse complement strand
TTGTTTCGTTAGGCGTCAAACGGAAAACGGAAGTCGATTTCTTTTGAAGAATCAAACCATTTATCATTATTGTCCACTCGTTTCATCTATCCATCAAGTTGGCTCCGATCTCTTTGATTGAGAAAGGCAAGTCGCGTTCCCAGATCGAGTTGCGTATCAAGCTCACTTAACGAACCCCTTACGATATATAAAAATTGGATGGCTCTATGGTTGACTCCGGTGAAGGCAATTCGACCACGCAACGTTGTTGAGAAGAAGTATCCCCAGAGCTATCTGGACGAGTTTATTTTCCTCCACAAACGGCGCAGGACACCGATGGCTGCGTTTCAAGCCATCCTCATGATATCAGCTATATAAAGGGCCATGAATGCTGTGCGATCTGGCTAACCGGAGTCAACCATAGAGGCAGCTCGATTAATTATCTTGAGCTTCGACGATGTGGTTTTCGAATCGGGTGCAGCCTTCGGCGAGGAGTCGATTCGTTAACATTTCTCCCGGCCATTCAATAGGCAGGTCGGCGGTAAAGACCCAGACATCGGGCGAAGTCCAGATTGGGCCATAATCTTCAGGAAGTTCAGGATCGAATAAGTCGGTCCACACTGGCATGTACACGCCATTTCCGCATTGGGTATGAAGATGCACAATCGTTCGGCTACGAACAGGTGGGTCGAGATCATGCCACACAGCTGCAGTTTCATCTGCTAACCGATGCAGTCGCACGGCATTTTGCGCATCAAACATCGCATAGGCGGCATACACCGGCGCTTCGAGGGAATTGGGCGCCAACGCAATTTCCGAGCATTGAGCCACTAAGTCTTGGATCAGCGCCTCTCGGTCTTTTTCCTCTAATGTTTCCGGCAGCGAGGAATCTCCAGCGCCGGTGAGTTCGAAAAATAAAAATGCCGTGGATTCGACGGGAGGATGCAGGCGAGCTGCCACCGGTTGGCGACGATGCGAACTGGCAATCGCGGACACATGATCGTAAATTTTTTGAAGACTTAAAAAATCCAGCGTCGTGTCCGTCAACAAACGACGTTCCACCGTCACCACCGTCCCTGGTGGAATGTGGAGACATTCCCTCAATAAATCAGCCGTACGTTCGGGCTGTAATTTCAACTGAAGCGGACTCGGCAAATTCGCCTGAAGCGGCAACTCAATGGCACCGAGCACAGCATAGGCCGGTTTATCATCTGGATCGCCATCGATCATCACGGAACACGAGGCTTCGGCGAGGAGATCAAACAGCCATTCCGCCATTTCTTCATCCAGCGCGGCCAGCACGGTCAACACCTCATGTTCCCGTTCCTGTTCAAGTAGAGCCTGTAGCACTTCAATAGCTAGTTCAGAATCCCCATGATCATGGCGCCGGGCATTGATTAAATGAATCAAATCCCGTGTTAACGGATCGGGACGATACCAACTCGACATGCTATCTTCCTCGCAATCACAGTGTCTGTTTCAAATGAACGGATTCAGCACTCAACATCTCAGTATTCTTCGGTATGTGGCTGAGGAATCACAAGCGCTTAGGGCCTGTTAAAAAATACCTGGACACCTCGCATCCCATCTTCGGGCCATCTTTGATACGACTATTCCTGACGACGGCTTCAACCTGAGGAGTAATATTCATGTAGGCACGACGGCTTTTCGTTTCAACCCACAGTTCTTCTCGATACAACTTCATAGATGGCACGACGATCACCGTATGTGATGTGCATTTTGCATAAGGGTAGACCGTTATGCAAGCAATTTGAGTCGTCATCAGTGAAGGAACGGGAAAGGGAAAAGCAGTCGTGATGCGTAACCCGTCATGCGTGATCTGTGAGGACAAGAGGGTTCCAATTTTTCCCATCTCCCTTTAGGACCTGAGAGAAAATAACTTGAACAATTTCGCATCCAATCTTCGGGCCATCTTTGAACGGGCCTCAATCGAAAAACCCTCAACATAGCTGTGCTATGCCTCGGGTTTTTCTCAATCGTTCCGTCCAAATCTAACCCAAATCTTGGCGCGAAATTGTTCAAGTTATTTTCTCTCAGGTCCTTACACATTCAATTCCCCTCCAATGCCCGACGCATTGGGAATGGAGACCATGATGGTGTTAATCAGAATTCTTTCTCGGGAATATCTTTGAATGACACGTTGAAATACGCAACATTCGGATGTTGAAATTCCAAGCGTTTTTCTTTGACAGGGAAGGCACGGTCCCCAATGGCCAACAACTGCTCTTTATTTAAATCCAAATCGCGTTTGTTAGACACAGCCCATTCGAATTCCTGGGTCATGGCCAAGGCATCAACCGGGCAGGCTTGAACACACATCCCGCAAAACAGACATCGCGTCATATCCATATAAAATTCTTTGGCATACCGCTTGGTGGGTTCGCCGGGCACTTCGGCACTCACGACTCGAATTACCCGCGACGGACAGGCTGCCTCACACAAATCGCAACCCACACATTTTTCCGTGTCGTCATCGTACCGAAGAAGCGCCAACATCCCTCGATAATTACTCGGCAAGGGCTTTTTGACATGCGGATATTCCAGCGTAATGGGCCGGTACTTCAGCAAGTGCTTCATTGTCTGTTTCATCCCTACCAGGATTTCGTAAAAGATCAGTGTTCTGAACCACGCTTTGATTTTCATGAAAACCTCAACTTCATCATTAGTGAAAAATGTAGGCCATGATGGACGTGATCACGACATTGCCCAAGGCAATCGGCAGAAGCACCTTCCATCCAAACCGCATCAGTTGATCATACCGAAGCCGTGGAAGGGTGGCGCGAATCCAGAAAAATAAAAAGAGGAAGAACGCCACTTTCAGCGAAAACCACATGATCCCCGTCACCCAGGCCAAATCACCAGGGGCTTGAAGAATTGGCAACGGCGCGTCCCATCCACCAAAGAAGAGAACCGTCGCCACACACGACACCAGAATCATGTTGGCGTATTCAGCCAAGAAGAAAAAGGCAAACCGCATTCCACTGTATTCGGTAAAGAACCCAGCTACCAGCTCACTTTCGGCTTCGGGAAGATCAAACGGGATCCGGTTGGTCTCGGCAATAGACGCGATCAGAAACACGACAAATGCGACAAACTGGGGAAACGGAGGAGCAAACGCATACCAATTCCAAAACCCACCAAGTTGCCCTTCCGTGATCGTGACTAAGCTCAGGCTCCCAGACAACAACAACACGCCAACAATGGCCAATCCCACGTTTAACTCATAACTGATTAACTGGGCTGCCGCCCGGAGTCCACCCAACAGCGAGTATTTACTGTTAGAGGACCATCCACCCAAAATAATTCCATACGCGCCGATAGAAGTAAAGGCCAGGATGTATAACACCCCAATATTAAGATCACTGACAACAAAGGGTTTAAATTGGACACCGAATACCTCGACATTCCATGAGGGCCCAAAGGGAATCACGGCAAACCCAATGAGGGCCGGAACCAACACTAAGATGGGAGCCATACTAAACATAATTTTGTTAGCCCCAGCAGGAATAATGTCTTCTTTAAAGAACAACTTCAATCCATCAGCAACGGGTTGGAGAATGCCATAGGGACCTACTTCCATTGGCCCCATCCGGTCCTGCATCCAACTCAGCACCTTGCGCTCCATGAGCGTGAGCAAGGCAACGGTGAGCAACACGACGCCCATGACCACAGCAATTTGCGACACTGTGAGTGCCAATCTCACGACAACTTCATTCACAAATCATCTCCTTCAGTAGGCTGGTCATCAATTTAGGTATCAGCTACACCAATGAAAAAATCTGGCTCACGGATTATGAAGGCTAAGGGTTCGCGCAAGAATAACTTCCCATGTTTGGGTGCTGAGACGCCTGTCTGGCAAGACGCGAGGACTGCGCATACTCCTCGTATGGAAAGGACGAGCAACGCCGCCAGACTGGATGGATCGACGCCCAAACAGGGGAAGTTATTTTTGCGCGAGCCCTAAGGAACCCGATCAACACGAACCTGTGTGGTTTTCCAGCACGGCACATGATTGCGTTCATCAACAGTCACACGAAAGAGTAGACGAAGTTCGCGATCAAAATGTTCCGGAAACCATGCCACGCCTGGTGGTATTCGATCAACCAGTTTAACAGGAACGGTCACGACCCCATTCCCATTCGACAGACGAACGCTGGCTCCCTCCTCCACACCAATCCGAGTCGCATCCTCAGGATTCAAACTGAGCACCCCACTGTCTTGAATCTGTGTCAGTCCTTTGGATCGCGTACTAAATTTTCCTGAGTGATACATCGATTGTCCCAGGACCAGGGTCAACGCCCCGTCATGTGCTGAGATCTTTTTGGTCAACGCATATCGAACATGCACATCTTCCTTGAACCCTTCACGAAGGTACTGTTCCACCACATCAGCTGTGGCAACATGAGCAATCGCCATTGGTCCCAACAACCCATATTGGGGAATGAGACCACGAATCTCTTTGAAGATTTCCTTGACCTCTCCATATTCCATGGGTGAATCCATGAGCACAGACAAAGCGGAAAAGATCTCCCAATCCGGCTGACTTTCTCCAAGTGGCTCGATGGATTTGCGCACAGGTTGGACATGGCCTTCGGTATTCGTAAAGGTCCCATCTTTTTCGACCGCCGAAGAAGCGGGCAGCACGACGTGAGCTTTCTTGGCCGTTTCCGTCATGTAGAGCTCTTGACACACTATAAATTCCAACGCATCAAGCGACTCAGACACCTTGGCATCAGGTGGCAAGGACTCGAGGGGATTTTCCCCCACAATAAACATCGCCTTAAGACTGCCCTGACGAGCTCGATCAAACATCTCCACCATGGTAGCGCCGGGAGTCGTCGGGACACTCATGCCCCAGATTTTCGATAATGTAGTTTGGGCCGTGTCATTGTTGGCCTTCGACGGCCCAGGAAGATACTCGGCCACAACGCCCATTTCGATAGCGCCCTGTTCATTGTTTTCTTCTGCCAAGAC
Source organism: Nitrospinota bacterium (assembly GCA_022561525.1). GTDB lineage: Bacteria > Nitrospirota > Nitrospiria > Nitrospirales > UBA8639 > Nitronereus. The sequence continues at coordinate 1,138 of JADFRB010000134.1, read as the reverse complement.
GCCTAAGCCGGAACCCTGGGTACCGTGGTGCCCAGAAAGAATCAACAGGTCAAGCAGATTGGTGACAATGCCTTCACCACCTATGTCTCGAAGCACTCCCTGTCCAGCAAGAACAACCAGCCGTTGTGCCTGACTCAATGTTCGGGAAGCAGAATGAAACTGATCTGAAGACAATCCAACAGCTTGTTGAATCTCTTGCCATGAGATCTTTTCGACCTCGGCAATAATGATACGCGCAAACTCAGTGGCCTTTTCGGAAGTTCGTTCATCGACCAAATTCTGCTCTACCAGTGACTTAATCAATCCAAGCACGGCGACATCAAAGCACCCCGGGAGCACGGTCAAATGATGAGTGGCTAAAGTCGTGATATTACTAACGGTTGAAAAAGCGGGGACCGCAGTTTCAAGCGTGATGAGCTTGGCCCCGCACTTTTTGACCGCTTGTTTGACTTTCAACCCGGTAATGGGATTCGCCTCGGTAATACTCGTACCAACCAGCAACACCACATCCGCTTCCACAATATCCTCAAACATAACGGTCCACCGATAGGTGCCTTGCACACGTTGAAGGGCTTTGACACCATTGATATAGCCATACCGCGCACTACTATCCACGTGAGGAGTTCCAACCACGCCTCGCATAAATTTCTGAAATGCGTAGAGTTCCTCATTGGTGCAACGGGCCGTAATAAGCCCACCGATGGCCCCGGCCCCATGAGCGGCCTTAATCTGAGAAAAATTTTCGGCGACCCGCTCCAGCGCGTCTTCCCACGTGACTTCGGCAAACGATCCATCAGCTTGTCGTATTAACGGATTCTGTAACCGATCAGGATGCACATTCGCGTGATAGCCAAAATACCCTCGGGCACACAGATCGCCATCATTGCGACCTGCGCCCAACGTAGAATTGACTTCGATGAGATCTTCATCTTTTCGTTGCACGGTCATCTGGCAACCATCACCGCAGAAATTACAAATGGTTTCCGACCGTTTCAGCATCCATGGCCGAAAGTCATACATCGATAAACGGCTCGTGATCGCCCCAACCGTAAGCTGTATCCCAGTTAGCGTCGTTAGCGTCTGTGATGTCAGCTATCAGGTGAGTATGCGCGAGCAGTGAGTACAGCCCGGAGTGGTT
>JADFRB010000133.1 GCA_022561525.1 Nitrospinota bacterium | reverse complement strand
TTTCCATTCGTTCCTTCTGTCATTCCAGCGACACAGGGCAAGACGTGTCACCACATCAGCAAGAACGCGGGAATCCAGTATTTCGAACCCACTGAAAAGCCTGGATGCCCGCTAACTCTTGCGCCTGCGCGTTGAAGCGCTCCGGCGCGTAATCGTGGGTATGATGGGCGACGAATACGGAACACCACGTTTTCAATCACCCATTACGTATCATAATGAAACCCAAGTTTTTACAACTTAGGGTTCGCGCAAGAATAACTTCCCTGTTTGGGTGCTGAGACACCTGTTTGGCAAGGCGCGAGGATTGCGCATACTTTTCGTATGGAAAAGAGGAGCAACGCCGCCAGACGGAATGGATCGACGCCCAAACAGGGGAGTTATTCTTGCGCGAGCCCTTAGCCAAGTTTCCGCTTACGAAGTTCTTCCTCATAGGTCTTTTGATACATCACATCCCATTCCGAGGACCCTTCGGGAATTTTTCTTGAATACGACTGAAGCCGAGCACGAACAATCTTATCGATTTCTTTTTCCAACAACATGTGTTCTGCCAGCACAAGCTTGATCTCTCGCAATGCGAGAGTAGAGGAGCCCACAAATCGTCCCTCAGCCGTGCGCTCCAAAGACTGAAGAATGACATGGGACAGATGCATTTGCTTCTCATCCGACAACACAGTGCCCATTAGTCTTCGACTCCAATACAACCGCTACCCAAACCCGGTCTGCCGTTACAAAATAATGCTTCGTTCTTTCACGAGTTTACTTTTCACCATCACAAACATTTTTTGGTAATCGGCCCGGCCGCTATCGAATTCCGCGTCATATTGTTTCAGTATTTTCCGCACTTCAGCATTCAGCCGATCTTCAACCAACAACTCCTCCGTGATGACCTTGTCCAATGCATCAACAAGCTTCTCTTGTGATCCAGTGACATCAAACAACTGCTGACTCTTCAGCCGATCAAGAACAGTGGAAGAGACATGCCGTATGCGTTCTTTCGTCATTCGCATCATGAACTCACGAAGCCTTTTCCACTTTCATCATGGTCGCGCCAACAGCCTGGCGTAACACCTGTGGATCATCGAGCAAACGGCCAATCACATTCACGCGATCAGCCGGAACCGGGTCCGGGCCAGTGCTCATGGGCGTCGGCCCAAAAAAGACAGCTAACATGCTGCCGAGCCCCCAAAACGCCACATCGCCAACCTTCACGTTCGTGGTCGCGGTCTCACGGTGATCCTTGACCCCAGGGATATTGCAGTAAAACTCTTCCCCCCATTGATTCACCGCCGCCTCGATCGGAAGCGCATCGTAGATGCCATTCGCCGTCCGTGTTGGCTTGAGCTCCGCTTGAACCGTAATGCCACCAATCGAAATTTTAATCCGTTTTTTTCCTTCTTCCATGGTACAAACAGCTCCTCATTTCAGAAAATGAAACCCCTGTTGTCTTGATAAATTCATTGTTTGACTGTAGCTTGTTCACTCACGTCAAATCAAGAATTCACCACGACTTCCCAAACGTCACTCATGCTCGAATCCTCCTTCATATTCCTCAATGGCATCGGAGAAACCACGGAAAAACAGCTCTGGGAACAGGGCATTACGCATTGGGATCATTTTTTGCAATCCACCGACCTTCCTGGAATTTCTCCATCCAGAAAAATCTTGTATGACCGTGAGGTTGAAGACATCTCCAGGGAATTCGCGCTGGGAAATTGGAGAACGCTCGCCAGGCGATTTAAATCCAAGGAACATTGGCGATTCCTCGAAGCCTTCCGATCCCGGACGGCCTTTCTCGATATTGAGACCACCGGCGAACCAGCAGACTACGGAGACATTACCATCGTGGGATTATTCGCCAACGGAACGCCCACGATCTTAGTCAAAGGGGATTCCTTAACACAGGAAAGATTGGAAAAGGAATTGGCCAAGTATGACCTGCTCATCACGTTTTTTGGAACAGGCTTTGATCTGCCCTATCTTCGAACGACATATCCAAATCTGACACTCAATCATGCCCATTTCGACTTATGTTTCGCTTCCAGACGACTCGGCCTTCGCGGAGGCTTGAAACACATTGAACGTGAGTTAGGTTTCGCGCGTGAACAAGACATTCAGGGCTTGGATGGATGGGACGCCGTACGCCTTTGGTATGCCTGGCAAGCCGGTGATGAAGACGCGGGTGTGAAACTGTGTCACTACAACGAAGCGGATGTCCGAAACTTAGAACCCCTCGCGGACCACATCTATTCGGAGTTCTCCCAACGATACGGACCTGTGAGCGTGGCAGCATGGCGATAACAGGACAGTGGAAGGGCTTCGGCTTCACAGACATTGGCCGGATCCGCCAAACTAATCAAGACACGTTGCGCATCGATAATGAACTCGGCCTCTGGATCGTAGCCGATGGTATGGGCGGTCACGCCGGCGGCGACGTCGCCAGTCAACTCGCCGTCGAAACCATTCACAAATACGTCGCAGATCATGTTTCTTCAAAAGACCATCCTGACTCACAGGATTGGCCGACCATCATACAATCAGCCGTAGTCCATGCCAATGCTACGCTCCGCAAACGCGCCAAAGCTGAGCCGGCATTAAAGGGTATGGGCACAACGGTCGTGTTGGTGTTCATGCCCGACACCAACGGCGAAAACGCGTTCATCGCCCACGTAGGCGATAGCCGCGCCTATCTCATCCGCGATAAAAAAATTACCGCGTTGACCAGAGATCACACGTTACTCGAAGAACGTATCCAGGTGGGTTTACTCCCAAAAACAACGTCTTCCAGTCACCCATTAGGGCATGTTCTCACCCGAGGGGTTGGGGTGGAATCAACAGTGGACCCCGAAATCGTACAGCACATATTTCAACCAACAGATGAAATCCTCCTATGCAGCGACGGCCTCAACAAAATGATGAACGACGACCAAATATTCGAGGTCTTACAAAAAAACACTACTCAGCCAGGACAGGAGAAATGTCAGGCCCTAGTCGATCGCGCTAATGAGCTAGGAGGGAAAGACAACACCACGGTGGTACTTATCCAGGGCCAAGAAATTTAGCCAAGAAATTTAGAAGGGCCTCGATGACATTGCCCACCTCAAACAAGATTCATTCGTGTCTGACCCTAATTATATCCCAACTCCTCGATGCCTTTCGCCAAGGCACACCCTCGAAACTAGGGTGATGGGACTGAAGTGAGAAATTTCAGCCGCTAAACAAGAAGAGGTGAGAACGAGGAATACGGGTGTGTCATCTTGCGTGCGGGGAAATCGTCAAGAGGCAAGTATTAAGTTCCTGACACTGTTTTCTTCTCTTTAGCTCCCTGGTATCTTTGTAACCACACATCAAACTTTTCTCGTACCGCATTGGTCAAACCTCCAAGTCTTATACAGCAAGAATATGGAAAAGAGATGAAAATAGAAGGGAACGAAGAAATAGAATGGGTAATGACTGGATTGAGGGTATTCAGAGTTTTCCGCCATCACCTGGGAAAAAACATACATGAAATCGAAGCCTAGCAAGCACACAAAGATTACAAGTACCAAACTTTTCGATTGTTTTTGGAAAAGCCTCTAGAGATTGAATGCCACTGGCGAGAGCTGAGAAAACCACATTCATTATAATGTACTTCCCAGTTAACCCTAAGCTCCACACCTGGAAGAAAGAACCTTCATAGGTACTTGTAATGATCCACATACCCAAAAATAAAAAAAATAAGGACAAAGTTCCAACTTAATAAGAATAGGTCGTTTTTCCTGAATTTAGTAATTTGAACTACCCCTTATAATTTGTATCCTGAAAACATGAGACCTAGTCGCCTTACAGGCGCAAAATCTTTACCTTCATTAGCCTTTGCTCTTTGTCATGATAGCCTAAGGTTTCAATTCATTATTTGGATATTTGCCTACCCACAGATTCTCCTGCTGCTGAAGCTGCACCTTCAATAGGATCAACAGCTAACCCCAAAGTCGTTACGAATTGCAGGTAACAGAAAAATAGGGTCAGACTCGATTAAAATACCCACCCGTTTCCATAATAGTTGAAAGTAAAGTTCAGAACTTCGTCGAATTTCATTTTCCCGGCTGACGGAAGAGAGCTGGCAAACCGAAGTAGCCAAAGGCATCTTTTAAATTGGAATACCAACGCTTGGCAGTACTCATGGTGGGGTCTGTCACGTATTCCAGCGTGAGCACGATGCGTTCTTCTCCTTCGCCTAGTGGGGTGACGGTGTGGTGCAATTTATCGCCATTAAAAAAGAGCAACAAACCAGGGTCCGTTGAAAGGCTTAATTCCTGCACGTCGCAACCTGGTTCTTTGGTATGCAGACGGCATTTTAACCGGCTGGTGGATCGATCCACCAGACCGAGCAGCACGGTATATCGGGCGCCGTTGTAATAGGAGGTATCGTAGTGCCAGCCAATATGATCGCCCGCTTCGGTATAAAAATACAGGGCGCAGGCATGAGGATCTTCGTCGGGACAGATTTGTAATGGTGCTCCGGCTATTCGGCTTAACCACTCAATGAACGCTGGAGAGCGGTAGAACGCTACAATGGATGGTGCCGATTGGCGCAGCAGATAATGACTGACACTGCCCCCCTTTTTATGAGTCGGGACGTAGTTGCGGTTTAGCCGGGGGCGGACAGTTTCGACTTCAGTCATGAATTGGTCAATAACCTCTTGCGGCAAGAACTGATCAATAGAAAAAAACTCACCTTGGGCAAGGTAGGTCTTGACTATCGATTCATCGGGATAACGGGCAATGGCATAGTTCAATTCCTGTGTCACGCTGTCCAAAACCCCTTCTTGCATGATCCCCCTTCTTGCCCTTTGGCTTAAGCGGTAAATCCTCTGTGTCGTGTTTGCTCGCTGATCCACCCTGTGCGACACGAGAACATCAAGAGTCCTAATTCACACCACGATTAGGCCAATCCTTGACCCAATGAGAAGCCCCTGATTATCCTGCCATTTTGACAAGTCACGACTAAACAGGCAAATCCTTTTTCCACAGCTCGGCCAGCAATGGAGGACAAGATGGCAGTGGACCTGACCTTTCGTGAACCACAACTCGGGAAAGATTATTGGTTACAAGACAATGTCTTGCCCAACGCCCTGGAGGTCGCACAACGCTGCATGGCCAACAGCACCTGGACCTTAGGTTCACCCTGGAGACCCGAGCCCTGGCCAGGGATGCGAGCGCCTCACGCCTTAACAGATGACGAATTGAGCCACATTGAAGCCTGCGTGAAAAAAGGACTGGGCATTGAATCCCTGAAACCCCAAAGCCCTTCCGACATGGGCATCTCGGGCCATAATCATATTCAAATCTGCGGGGGAGCGGAAGGTGTGGCTCGTCCCCATGTGGACTCCGCGAGCATGTGCGATTACGCGGCTGTCCTGTATTTGCATCCCAGCCCGCCAACCACACATTGCGGCACCTCATTTTATCGCCTGCACCTCCCGGGTGAAGAGGCTGAAGGCAATGCCTGTCCCCGCCAGTATGAAAGCTTGAGCCAAGTACCCGGGCTCCCCTCACAGATGGACCCGACGATGTTCGAGGAAATCTTGGAAGTCCCCTATGTCTTTAATCGATTGCTGGCGTATAAGTCAGATTTGATTCATTCGGCGAGTTCATATTTCGGCTGGGGCCACGAGCTGGCTTCCAAACGGATGGCGATAGTGTTCTTTTGGAAGGTCAAGAAATAGGTCGGACCCTTCGGGGAAATCTTTCGTACATGAAGCAGCGCCTAAGACACTTCCTTATCTTGCCGGTCATGCCCAGAGGTGACTAAACGGGCATCCAGCTTTAAAGTGTGCATTCACAGAGGGTGAAGTCTTAGATTCCCGTGTTCGGATTTTTATGCGCCCTCACTTGATCTGGTTCCGTGGGAATGACACGATAAAGTGTGAGAAGCCGCGTGAGTTTTTTTTCAAACACTGCCTACTTCTAACGGTATCCGAAAAATTACCTCTTAGTTCCTATTCGTAAACTGTTTGATCTCAAACTAGCCATTCGTTTCTATGATTATTTTTGTAGCCGTAATGGTCACGGTGGGCCTACGGAACCGACAATCTCGGCTTTAATGACCTAAAACGACATCACCTTGATGTCAACACAGTAATTACTACG
>JADFRB010000132.1 GCA_022561525.1 Nitrospinota bacterium | reverse complement strand
AGCCTCAAGAAAGCCTGGCCACTTTTCCCACGGTAGAAAAACCCACCAACCTCTTCTCCAGCAAGCCTTTCAGGAAATGACTCGCCCAAATTTACCCACTCACTTGGGAGAAGACCCCCTTAACTGAGGGGGATTAGAACGAGCACCAGTGTTCTTGCAACACCTTAGCCTCTCAAGGACACCGATGAGAAAATCTCCCCCCACCCCTCTTTTTCAAAGAGGGGAATTGAACCTGCAAGAAACAGGTTCTGATTACCCAGAACCGAACAACCCTTTTGAATTTTTTTCAGAGGGCTCTGACACGACGATTCCTTTTCCAAAACCAACTGGCCTTGGGGAAGGTTACGCTTTTTGCGCCAGCAACGCCCCCTCGACCGCGTTCTGGATTCGTTTTAACCCGGCTTCAACATCAGCACCAAGATGGATTCGGATCACTCGGCGATTACGGGTGTTGAGGCATTGCAAATCTCCTAAGGCTTGGGCTGCGGCTAGGACACCGAAGGAATAGGGCTCGTCGGGAATCGCCAGGTCCTGCTCCACATCGGAGGTCACCTGAATAAAGACACCAGAGTTAGGACCACCTTTATGGAGTTGACCGGTTGAGTGAAGGAACCGCGGGCCATAGCCCAATGTGGTCGCCACCTGTTTGGCGTCGCGTACCATGGTCCGAATATGTTGGAAGATATCGTGGACCGCTGGGGTTCGTTCGACATACGCATTGATCGCGACGTAATCCCCTGCTTGTACGCGAGAAAGATGGGCGGATAACACTTGGTCCAAGGAAGACGCGCCACCTAACGCTTGTTGATTGGCAGCATCAGCAAAGATCCGAACGTCACCATCAGTGGCCATCGGTAATTCCTCTGGCAATTGCCCATTCTTCTTAAACCCATCGAGATACGCTTTGGTGAAATCTTTGCTCTCCTGGACATTGGGTTGATCAAACGCATTGATCCCTAACAAAGACCCTGCCGTGGCAGTGGCGATTTCCCATAAGAAAAATTCTTGGCCTAAATTGATGAGAGCAGCCACATCAATCCGAATGACTGGATGCCCGGCTTCTTTTAACGCCTCAACCTTGGCATCCTGTTCGGGATCTGCACCCTCGGCATACCGAATGTAGGCAAAAAGACGATCAGCACCATACACATGAGGAGCGCCAAGCGGCTCATCATCGACCGGAATAATCCCTTTCCCTTCTTTGCCTGTGCTTTCGGCGATGAGTTGTTCCAACCAGGCGCCGACATCACTGAGCGCTGGTGAGGTAATGAACGTCACCTTATCATGGCCGGCCTTGGCTAATGTTCCAAGGATCACCCCTAGTTCCACTCCAGGATTATCCGCGGCTGGCACACAGAAATCACAGCTATGTCGCATCCGTTCCGCGCGATACAACAGATGCTCGACATTCACTCCCATAGCCGCGGCTGGCACCATGCCAAAATTGGACAACGCCGAGTACCGTCCTCCGATTTCCGGAACGCCAGGGAAAATATCTCGAAACTTGAGTTCTTTGGCGACTTGTTCTAAGAGAGAGCCTGGATCGGTAATGGCGATAAAGTTCTCACCCGCTCGATCGCCTTTGACTTGCCGCATCCGTTCAAAGAAGTATTTTTGAAATACGAGCGGTTCAGTGGTTGATCCCGACTTACTCGCCACAATGCACAGCGTGTGTTCAAGGTCAACCCGTGCTTCAAAACTCTTCACTTGCGATGGGACCGTGCTATCCAGGACATGGAGTTCGGGATAACCTGGTACAACCCCAAAAGTCATCCGGCATACTTCCGGGCACAGACTGCTTCCGCCCATTCCCAACAACAGAATATGCTTGAATCCGGCATGTATAATGTCTTCAGCGAACGCTTTCAATCGTGGAATGTGTTGAACTTGCTGTTCAGAAATAGTGAGCCATCCGAGTGCGTGTTGAATGATCTTTTGATGTTCAGGATCTTGATGCCACAAGGTCGCGTCTTTCGCCCATAACCGCCTCACCAAATTTTGATCCTGTACCTCTTTCAATGTTTCTTGAACCGCGGACTCACATGCCCCAAGGGTCTTGGTCAGACGATCTAATTTGGGACCTAACACATCGCTTCGCTTCCGACTAATCACACCCATCAGTTGATCGAAAGAGTCTCCAAACAATCGTGCTCCATCTTTGAGCAACGTCTCCGTCACATCCGCCATGGACACGCCACAATCCGCCAGGCTTTGCATCGTCGCCTTGGCTTCTTCCACGCCTTCGGTCAGGGTTTCTTTTACCGTTCCATGATCACGAAACGCATTAAACGTGGCTGCCGGAATCGTATTCACCGTATCGGGACCAATAAGCGAATCCATATAATAAGTGTCCGGGTACTGTGGATTTTTTGTTCCCGTGCTCGCCCACAGAAGACGCTGAACCTTCGCCCCTTTTTGTTGCAAGGCGTGAAACTGTGCGCTGGAAAAAATTTCCTGATACACCTTATACGCAACCTTGGCATTGGCGATTGCGACTTGGCCTTTTAGGCTTTCAAGGGTCTTTCGTGTGCTCTCATCGGTTTCGTCTTTGAGTTTGGCATCGAGATGTTTATCAATAAGCGTGTCAATACGGCTCACGAAAAAACTCGCCACCGAGGCGATCTTAGAAACATCGCCGCCATTGGCCGCGAATTTTTCCAAACCCCGGATATAGGTCCAGGCCACTTCCTCATAGACCTGTACACTAAACAAGAGGGTGATGTTGATATTCAACCCCTGACTCAGCAAGTGCTCGACGGCAGGCAATCCCTCTGGAGTTCCCGGCACTTTGATCAGCACGTTGGCACGATCGACGGTTTTCCACAGACGAAGAGCTTCTTTAATCGTCGCATCGGTGTTAAATGCAAGAGCAGGGGACACTTCGAGACTCACATACCCATCTCGCCCCTTGCTCGATTCATAGACGGCAGACATCACATCCGTCGCAGCTTGAATATCTCGGATCGCCAAGGCTTCATAGATATCTTTCACACTCGTGACCCGAGCGGCGACACGCTGTAATTCTTCGTCGTAATCCGCGCTTCCGGCAATGGCCTTTTCAAAGATAGATGGATTGGAGGTCACCCCCATCAGTCCATCCTGATCGATCATCGCTTGTAAGTCCCCAGAGGTGATCAATCCTCGTTCGATGTAGTCATACCAAGGACTTTGTCCGGCAGTTCGAAGTTGTACGAGGGGATTCATAATCTTAGCCTCCTTGCTTTCACATCTGGTGACATGGATTCGCCATCATTACTGGGAGCCTGTCCAAGATTAGCGTTCGTCACGAGGGTGTGCTGGTTTGAGTCAGATATTTCGATCATTTGAGGCGAATAGTGGAACTATTCAACGAAAAGGATCGGAAAATCTGGCCAAATCCAGCGCCTCCACAGTAGATCTGTCTAATCTTGGACAGGCTCCTCAGCCCGAACGGCAAGTTCGAGTTGTTGTTTTACAGCAGCCATCACGTGATCAACGGTAAATCCAAAATGTTTGGTCAGATCCTTCAGCGGCGCTGACGATCCAAAGGTGTGCATGCCAATGCTCGTCCCAGTGAGTCCCACATACCGGCTCCACCCAAAGGTTGTCGCCTGCTCGACCGAGACACGAGCCGTCACGTCGGGAGGAATGACCGAGTCCCGATAGTCTTGACTCTGCTGTTCAAACAATTCCCACGACGGCATACTCACCACACGCGCTTTAATCCCATCCACTTTCAATTGTTCGTAGGCATCCACGCACAGTGGCACTTCGCTTCCGGAAGCCAGCAATAACACTTCAGGCTTGCCGTCATCGGGATCGGCCAACACATAGGCTCCCTGAGCGACCCCGAGGGCTGACCCATACTGCATGCGGTCCAACGTCGGAAGGGCTTGTCGAGTTAAGGCCAGCACCACGGGTTGATGTTGGAGTTGCATGATCACTCGCCAGGCTTCGACCACTTCATTCGCGTCACCGGGACGAAGGGTGACCAACCCCGGAATGGCTCGTAGCGAGGCCAATTGCTCAATGGGTTGATGAGTCGGACCATCCTCTCCCACGCCGATGGAATCATGCGTGAACACGTAAATCACCGGGATTTCCATCATAGCTGCGAGACGAATAGACGGCCGGCCATAGTCACTAAAAATCAGAAAGCCCGCGCCATACGCCCGCACCTTTGACAACACCATGCCGGTCATAATCGCACCCATGGCATGTTCCCGAACACCGAAGTGGAGGTTTCGCCCACCTGGAGTAGTCGCTTCAAAGTCACCGGCACCATCAAAGGTCAAACGAGTTTTGGTCGAGGGTGCGAGATCCGCGGCTCCGCCCATCAGCCAGGGGACTTCCTTCGCAATCGCATTGAGGACTTTCCCTGACGATTCCCGTGTGGCTAGACCTTTTTTGTCGGCAGGAAATTCCGTCAACCCTCGAGCCCATCCTTCCGGGAGTTGTCGATGCTGCATCTTGTACAACTGATCCGCGAGGTCAGGATACTGTGTTGTGTACTCCTGAACCTTCGCCATCCACACCTCTCGATTCGCTTTTCCTCGTTGGCCCATGCCGGTTTGAAAATGCTGGACGACTTCTTCCGGAACCAAGAACTTGGCGTCTTCGGGCCACCCATAATTTTTCTTGGTCAGGCGAATTTCTTCTTCACCCAAAGGTTCACCATGTGCGCCGTGGGTGTCCTGTTTATTCGGTGCGCCAAACGCGATGTGACTTTCGACAATAATCAGAGTGGGTCTGGTGTTTTCCTCTTGAAACACGCGGAAAGCCTCGGACAGTTTTTCTAAATTATTGGCATCGTCAACGTAGGCCACGTTCCATCCATAAGCACGAAAGCGGGCCCCTACATCTTCACTAAACGCCAACGCAGTCTTTCCCTCGATCGTAATCTTGTTGTTGTCATAGATCCAACACAGATTTGACAATTTCAAGTGGCCGGCAAGCGAAGCGGCTTCACTCGACAGGCCCTCCATCATACAGCCATCCCCACACAGGGAATACACATCATAGTTGATGATGTCGAATCCCGGGCGATTAAAATACTCGGCCATCCAGCGCTGAGCCATCGCCATCCCAACACTATTCCCCAGGCCCTGCCCAAGGGGCCCCGTCGTGGTTTCAACCCCAGAAATCCAATGGTATTCAGGATGTCCAGGGCATTTGCTCTCTAATTGCCGAAACCGCTTGATTTCGTCCAGCGGGACCGCCAAATCATTCGTGGGCTTGTATTCATCATTGACGGCCTTAACTTGGGTCACATGCAACATGGCATAGAGGAGCATCGAGGCATGGCCGATGGAAAGGACAAATCGATCGCGGTTGGGCCAAATAGGATCATCAGGATCAAATTGAAGAAATTGATTCCAGAGGCAATAAGTCACAGGCGCCATGGCCATAGGCGTTCCCGGATGGCCGGATTTGGCGGCTTGCACCGCGTCCATTGCCAAGGTTCGAATGGTATTGATACTTAATTGCTCAATAGAAATTTGATCAGCCACGGTCTCGTCCTTCCTGCAAGAAACCAGATGATGGAATTTTATAGAAGCTCTGGGCTCATAATGTTGTGCACACCCCATTGAACGCCGAAGCACAATACCAAAATCGGTTCTGGCATACAGCACTCGTTCCTGATCTTTACGTAAAATCCTATCATTTTTATCGGTTTTTCTATACTGAAAATTAAAAAAACATACGATCCTACTGAGAAAATTAGTTCAGAATTCGCCCGATTAGGTCCTTTAGACTGCTTTAAGTGGCTATTTTACCTCTGGAAGGTTTCCAGGGCTTTTCGGCTAATGATGGGGAAAACCCACTGGAAGGCATATTTTTTGAACCTGCCCCCGTATATCCCACTGTATATCAATGACTTGCCATACCCTGGTGACAATTGCAAACTCAGCACCCGCCGTCTTATGATGCACCAGAATATATGAAAGTCCACCTCACTCATCCCCCCAAAGATCTCGATATTCCAGGGCCTACGCTTGTTCGACAATTGCTCCAGCAATTGGAACTCACCCCCGAAGCCTACCTTGTGATCCGCGGCGACGACCTCGTCACGGAGGACGAAGTCTTGAACGATTCCGACTCCATTGAAATTCGATCAGTCATTTCAGGGGGCTAACCCATTCCCATGCGCTGCAAGAAATGTCCCCAACGTGCC
>JADFRB010000131.1 GCA_022561525.1 Nitrospinota bacterium | reverse complement strand
TACAAGCGACGATAACAAGGGTGAGAAATTCAAGTCAATGTAATGTACGGGTCCGTCACGCCCATTCCCTTGACAGTCCAGAAAATTGTCTCGTACGATGCGAAGGTGTCACGATACCATTTTTTTCCATCAGCTCCCTCCCTTTTTTATTTTCTTGTCCTGCTGAGTTCCCTGTTTGCTTGGTCAGGCACTGTCTATGGGCAACCGATTGGCGATTTGAAGACGCCCCAATGCTTTATTGTCTCTCCGTCAGGAGAACACTACTTCATTGCCAATGCCAACGGAGATCCGGGCAAGCGGGATAACAATGGGTTTATTTCGAAACTGGATACCGACGGGAAGCTCATTGACCTCCATTTCATTCATGGAGGCACGAGGGGCACCCTACTCCATTCTCCCAATGGGATGGCTATCGTCGGGAAGACCCTTTACGTCGCGGACCTCGATACCGTGCGCGGATTCGATATCAACACCGGTCAATCAACGGTCTCGTTGTCTTTCAGCCAATTCCATGTCACAGAACTCACCGACCTTATCGCAGACGGCAGCGGGCAACTGTTTGTGTTGGACACGGAAGGCAATGCCATTTATCAGATCGATACCACTCAGGACCATATCGTTTCGCTCTATTTGCACAATGACGACTTGGCCTCGCCTCGCGGATTAGCCGTTCATCCAAAATCCGGGCGACTCGTCGTAGTCAGCCTTGAGAAAGGAACCGTACTCGAAATTGATCAAGATCGTTCGATCAAGGAAATCATTTCCAATTCTTTTTTTACCGGTAGATTTCGGAATTTAAGTGGGGTGGACTTCGACCAATACGGCAACATGTACCTCTCGGACTTGACCGCGGGAAAAATTTGGCGGGTTCAGCCGAATAAAAAAATGCGGGTGATTGCTGAGTTTCTCATTTCTCCATCCACGGTGAAAATTGATCGAGCCAAGCATAGGATTCTCGTTCCTTATCTCTACGCCAAAGGGGCGGAGATGAATGGGTTAGAACGACCAGCCAATGCCAAAAATAAGGGGAAAAAGAAACCACGAACGCTTGCGGATTATGGGCTAGGGATGATGGGAGGAGACATCCGCAAACAATGAGTCAATGCATCTACTGCCATGCACGAAAAGGGAAACGGGCCTGCCCAGCCCTCAGCGGTTCAATTTGCAGCCAATGCTGTGGAACCCATCGAATAGTCAACATCGCCTGCCATACGGATTGCGTGTACCTTGATACCAATGTCGAATATCAACAAAAACGTATTGGGGATCAATTTGATCAGGGCCGTCGCGCGCTGTATCGGGAATTACTGGAGAAATGGGGAGATAAGGCCGCGGAAGTGTTTTATTTCCTGGAGGCGGTCACCTTCAAGCATTTTCATTCCCGACGAGATGGACAAGATGGCGAAGTGATCGCCGCGATTCAGGGCTTGCGGCGTTCGTTTAGTCCGATCCACGTTCCCGAAGGCATGGCGCCAGCATTTACAGAAACATTAAAAAAAGAATACACAGCCTTTATGAAAGGCGAAAAAATCGACACCGACATGGCCGGAGAGGTATTAGATCGGGGATTGATGTTTATTACCGAGTTTTCCGGCCCCGGCCTCCGTTCCACTCGTTTTTTGGACGGACTCGCCGGATTTCTCAAGAGTCATCATCCGGATGTCGCCGAACAGCTCAAAAAGTTAAGCGAAACAAACGACCGCATCATTATACCCACCGGCGCGAAGATGGAAGACTCGACAATTTCGTGAAGCGTAATCCGTGAAAATTTTTCTTTGACGGATCACGCATTTCGCTTCACCGACCACAATTGTTCTCTCCCTACTCTAGCACTTCTACTGTGATTTCAATCCGTTCTAACGGCATATCCCGTCGATCCCGCGGTTGGCTGACGACCTTATCCGCGACTTCAATCCCTTTGACTACCTCACCAAATACCGTGTATTGCCCATCTAAGTTCGGGGACTTAGCCACCATGATGAAAAATTGCGACCCTGCACTGTTGGGGTCTGCAGTCCGGGCCGCTGATAAAATTCCCCGTTCATGTGGAATTTTATTGAATTCCGCAGGAACGGTATATCCTGGACCTCCTGTTCCAAACGTACTTTGTTTGCTGGGATCTTTGGTGTTCGGATCACCACCTTGTATCATAAAACCCGGAATCACCCGATGAAAAATCGTACCATTAAAATATCCCTTTTTCGCCAGCGTCAAAAAACTTTCCACATGTTTCGGAGCTAACTCTGGGAAGAACACGATTTCCATCTCCCCAAATTTTGTTTTCAGCACCACTCGTGGAGCCTTCACAGTCCCATCTGCAACAAGAATGACCTGAAAATCATTCGCCCATACTTGACCATGTCCACTATAAATTAAAACGCTCAATACCACCATCACTAAAGTCACAAAACCGTACTTCCTCATTGAAACCTCCTTACCTCTGTTCACCATAATGATTACCTTGACAAGTTTTTCATTCTACCATGGGAGAGGCCATCTCTTCAGAATCATCCTGGCTTAGGACCTGCGAGAACATAACTTGAACAATATCGCGCCAATCTTCGGGCCGTCTTTGAACGGGCCTCAATCGCAAAACCCTCACCATAGCTGGCTATGCCTCGGGTTTTTCTCAATTGTTCCGTCCAAATCCGACCCAAATCTTGGCGCGATATTGTTCAAGTTATGTTCTCGCAGGTCCTCACCCGTGAATAGGCATATTTTGCAGCCTCTTGCTCGGCCGATTTCTTATTATACCCGATGCCTCGCCCTTGTATCGCACCCCGAATACTCACTTCAACTTCAAAGACTTTTTCATGATCAGGACCCGACTCACTGACAAGGTGATATTCCGGAATAGTGGAACATTGTTGCTGACACCATTCCTGAAGCTGACTCTTATAATCCTGCCGGTTGGCCAAGAGGTTTGATTGATCTAAGGCCATCAGGTTTTGCTCCAACGCCTTCAGGACAAAGACCCGAGCAGGGGCCAACCCTCCATCCAAAAAGATAGCCGCAATGACTGCCTCGAGGGTGTTGGCCAGGAGTGAGCTTTTTTCCCTCCCATGCGTCAGTTCCTCACCTCTTCCCAGACGCAACAAAGACCCAAGTTCCAGCCGACGCGCAGCTTGGGCCAGTGCCGATTGGCGGACCAACTGTGCCCGCGTCTGCGAAAGATCGCCTTCGGTCACATCTGGATAGGTTCGGGCCAAATATTCACTGATGATCAAACCCAGAACCGCATCCCCCAAAAATTCGAGCCGTTCATTGTCCTTCAAAGACTCGCCCTGTTTTCCTTGAAGATGGGATTTGTGAGTCAGGGCTTCTTCCAATAAGGCCGGGTGGGTAAATACATATTGAATGGTCTTTTGCGCTTCTTCAAGGACGGACATAATTGGGGAAAACCTAAATTTTAATGATGATGTAGACCTTGCCTATCCGGTTTGTTGCCAACCCGCACTTGGAACACACAAATCCCTCCAGCCACCGCAGATGCTCAAGGTACCTTGCACAAGCCGCGTCATCGGGAAATACTCGCTGAAATTCTTTGAGCGTCGTCGGGAAACCACGGGGATCCATGGCCGAAATTTAGCATCAAATACCTCATTGGCAACAAACCGGATAGGCAAGATGTAGACAAGTATGGAACGGAGTGGAAATCATCAGGCACATAGTGACGTCGAAACTAATTGGGATGGCTGGTTTGAAATTTCTTCATCACCAGGCAGGCATTGACACCTCCAAAACCGAAGGCGTTGGAGATCGCAACATTGATAGACGTAGAACGGGCCTGTCCCACAATATAATCCAAGTCACAATCAGGATCCGCATTTTCCAAATTGATGGTCGGCGGAAGCAATCCATGGTACAACGCCAATGTCGTAAAGACCGATTCAATCCCTCCGGCCGCACCCAGAAGATGCCCCGTCATCGACTTCGTGGAACTGACAGAAAGCTGATAGGCTTGCTGACCAAATACTGTTTTAATCACCTGGGTTTCAATTTTATCCGCAAACGTGGATGTCGCATGGGCATTGACATACCCGATGTCCGACTTGTCTACTCCGGCATCTTTGATTGCCTTTTCCATACACTCCACAGCCCCAGCCCCGTCATCAGGTGGAGCGGTAATATGAAATGCATCACTGGTCATGGCATATCCAACTAATTCACCATAAATCCGAACACCCCGCCGCTGAGCATGTTCCAGCTCTTCTAATACCACGACACCCGCTCCCTCACCAATGACAAACCCGTCGCGATCTCGATCGAACGGCCGACTCGCACCTTCGGGATTATCGTTTCGACGCGACAACGCCTTGGCTGCAGCAAACCCAGCCACTGTTAACGGACTGATTACGGATTCCGCTCCCCCGGCCAACATGACATCCGCCTCGCCGCGTTGAATAATCCGAAGGGCATCGCCAAGACAATGATTGCCCGTTGCACATGCCGTCACCGCGCAAGAGTTTGGTCCTCGTGCGCCAAACCGAATGGCGACTTGCCCCGAAGCCAGATTGATGATGACCATCGGGATAAAAAATGGTGACACTCGGCCAGGCCCCTTTTCCTTCAGCACATCGTGATAATGCTCGATGGCCGGGAGTCCACCAATTCCGGCACCGATGTACACGCCCACACGATCCGCATTGTCAGGAGTAATTTTTAATCCGGCATCATCCACAGCCTCCTGGCTGGCCGCCACGGCAAAGTGGATGAACCTATCCATTTTTTTGATTTCTTTTTTGTCGATGTAGTCGCCAGGATTGAAGTCTTTCACTTCACCGGCAATTTGGCAGGCATACTCGGAGGCATCAAACCGTGTAATCGTCGCGATTCCGGATTTCCCGGCAATTAAGGCTTGCCAGGTTTTTTCCACACCAATCCCTAATGGCGTCACCACGCCCAAACCCGTGATCACCACTCGGCGTCGGTTTGACTCAACCATCACTCAACCCCGCGAGATCAGGTTTTTTCTTTGATATAGTCAACGGCTTGAGAGACTTTTTGAAGCTTTTCCGCATCTTCATCCGGAATTTCGACATCAAATTCTTCCTCAAGCGCCATGACGAGCTCTACCGTGTCTAAGGAATCCGCGCCCAGATCCTCGACGAATGAGGCTTCAGGCACGACTTCATCCTCTTCCACGCCCAACTGCTCTGCAATGATTTTTTTAATCTTCTCTTCAACGGCCATCGAAGTTACCACCTCCTATTTTGTAGATCCGTAATCCGTGATGCGTGAGCCGTAACGCGTAAAGCGTGAACGCGTCTTGATATTTTTCGCATTACACATCACGCATTACGGCTCACGCCATATGCAACCCACCATTCACATGCAACACCTGACCCGTGATGTAACTGGCTGCATCCGATGCCAGAAATCGCACGGCTTCCGCAATATCGCTTGGCTCGCCCAAGCGTCCAAGCGGAATTTGTTTCGAAAGCATCTCTCTCACATTCTCACCCAACCCTTGAGTCATCGCCGTGTTGATAAATCCAGGAGCCACCGCATTCACCGTAATATTCCGACTCGCATACTCACGGGCAATCGTCTTGGTCAACCCAATCACCGCGGCTTTCGACGCAGCGTAATTGGCCTGCCCCGCATTCCCCATGACTCCGACGACGGAAGCCATATTAATAATCCGGCCATACCGCTGCTTGGACATTGGCCCTAAGGTCGCCTTGGTGCAATAAAACGTCCCAGTCAAATTGACTTGAATGACGGCATTCCAATCCTCTTCTTTCATGCGAACCACGAGCCCATCACGAGTGATGCCGGCATTGTTGACGAAAATATCAATACGGCCCCAATCCTTAACCACTTGATCAACCATGGCTTTCACATCATCCCATTGCGCGACATTAGTCGAGACCGCCAAGGCTTTCCGTTTATGCTTCTTGACCCGATCGACAGTATCCTGACAACGTGCGACATCAAGATCTGCCACCACCACATCAGCTCCTGCTTGAGCTAACATTTCGGCAATCGCTTGCCCAATGCCCTGAGCCGCTCCCGTCACAACTGCTTTCTTTCCTTCAAGCACCATCGCCTCGCTTCACATGTTCACATCAATACATGGGAATGTTGAAAAAAGCCGCCAGCGGCGTTCTCGCCATTTTGCCGTGCTCACGTACTCCATGTACGCTCCGCGCGTCAAAATGGCTGCG
>JADFRB010000130.1 GCA_022561525.1 Nitrospinota bacterium | reverse complement strand
AGCCGCGTGCTCACATCCTCATGTATTCGCCCATACACTCCGGTTTTCCGCGCGCGGCTTCCTTGCCCTCACCAAAATGCCTGGTTTGTAGAGGTGCCCACTAAACACTAAATGGTTTATCGAGACCGAGTTTTCTTAAACGAAGGCACCACCAACCGATCACCCTCCTCTAACCCTTGCGTGATCACCGCTTGAGTCGGCGTCCGGAATGCCACGCGCACTTTCCGGCGCACTTGGTCAGAGCCTTCCTGCACATAGACCACATCGTCGCCTTGTTCCGATTGCAATATTTCCAGCGGCACAACAATCACGTCGGTTAAATCTTCAGTCAAAATATCCACATTCGCCGTCATCATCGGCCGCAAACTGAGATCCGTGTTATCGATTTCGATTGTCACCTCATAGGTCACGATACTCTCTTCCTTTTCTCCTTGAGGAGCAATGGCCGTCACCACCCCTTCAAACTCCGCACCGGGAATCGCATCGAGTCGAATCATCACGGGTTGCCCCGTCCGAACCCGATGAATACTCACCTCATTGATTTTTGCTTGAGCCACCATTCGTCGAAGGTCGGCTAATTTCATCAACACCGTCCCCCCACCGACCGTGGCCGTGCCTGAGGTAATCATTTCACCAGGTTGCACACCAATATCGATAATCGTTCCATCTGAAGACGACAACACACGGAATGCTTCAAGCCCTGTTTCAGTCGGATCTTGAGAAATGTATCGCTGAAATAACTCTTGATTCCCACCCAAAGCCAGCAATAATTCCTTTTCCGCCAATTCCCGCCGAACCATGGCCTGTTGGGCTTCTTGCTCGGCAGACTCCAATTCTTGGCGAGCGATAAACCCTTTGGCATGCAACCCGTCCATGCGCACAAAATTACGCCTCGCCTGAGCCACGTTAAAGCCCTCTTGCTCCAACTTGGCTCGCAGTTGCGCCACCTGCCGCGCCTGACTGGGCTCCTGGCGAATCACCATCAATGGTTGATCCCGAACAACCTGTTCCCCTTCACGAACAAAAATCTCTAACACCTCGCCCGAAAACTGCGACTTTATATCCAAGGTCCGAATCGGCACCAAAGTCCCGGTCTCCGACACTCGCGTGTGAAGCGTACTCCGCTCCACCACAATGACCCTCGGCTCTTCCTTCTCCTGGCTCTCCTGAGCCAAAGGCATCGGAAAAAACCAGTACACACCGACACCAATGGCACCAACCGCCAAAACAAGAACAATCCATCCACGCTTCATATTGGGGATTCTACCAGAAAATTATGAATTTTGGTGTGGTGATGAAAAGAGGTGCGGATCACACTGGATGCAGTCCGTTCGCACTGAGTCTCCTCCGCCCAACCTCCTTCCCCAAGAGTGGCTACGAGGGCCGGGAGTACTTCTGCCCCCAAGCGTTCAGGCGAGTGAGATGCTACGTCTACAGAGCAGATAGTTGAAAAAGATGCGTTTATTCATGAGGTGAGGCTCCTGGCATCCAGGAGTTTTTCTAGCAGATTTCTCCCTGCGGTCGAAATGACAATGGGGGGTCGAAATGATAATGGGGGGTCGAAAGGTCAAACGGAGGTCGAGAAGACAAAAGGAAAAGGGAAGTGACAAAAGGAAAAGGGAAGTGACAAAAGGAAAGGGGAAATGTCAGAGGTGAAGTTGAACAAGCTCTGAGTACAGTAAAAAAAAAGCAGGGGCGTTCCAAGCGGAATAGAGAACGTTACCACAAAATTTATTCTAGAGAGATATTGTATTGATCAAGGGTCGAGGCTGTCCTGCGGTGGAGGTTGGCAAGGGATTGGTTGTAATCGAGGATGGCGCGGAGTTCTTTGACGCGGGCAATGGCTTCATCGCGTTGGAAGTCGAGCACTTGCCGGGTGGTGCTGAGACCGAAGTTCAGGCGTTCTTGTTCGGCGGCTCGTTGGCGATTGGCGAGTTTGCGGGCGATTCGGGTGGTGGCCATTCGTTTGAAATCTGTTTGCACACGACGAACGGCTTCTTTGGTCTCCACGATGACTTGACGGCGGACGTTTTGTAATGTGTTTTTTGCTTGCGTGGTTTCAAGCTGTCTGCGGCGGTACTGACTTTTGGCAGACCGATTGCCTAACGGATAGCTCAAGACCATCCCCGCGCCTATGTTGTAAAAATCCGTGCTTGTGGTTCGCTCTAACGTATCGCTGGCATCTTTGCCTAGCCCCCTGAGTCCCACCCTTCCTTGAAATTCTAAACGCGGCAGCAATTTGTTCTTGGCTAATTTGGTGTTGAGATGGCTTGATTCAATATTTGTTTGAGCTTGAAGCACTTCGGGCCGATGCTGCAACGCGGCATCCACGGCACTGTTCACCGTGGTGGCATCATACTCTTGCACCGGACGATCTAAGGGAATCATAGCTAGGGTTTTTCGCAATTCCTTTTCGGTTGGACTGATGAGTTGCCTAATTTGGTCTTCTTGATCGCGCACTGTTTTTTGGGCCATGATGATTTGTTCAACCCGATTAGCCACTCCAACTTGTGCCTGCAACACTTCGACTTCAGCCATGACCCCCGCTTCAACCTTGGCCCGATTGCTAGCCAACACTTCTTTGGCCGCAGTCAACGCTGCTCGAAAGACTTCTTCGTTTTCTCGGGCAAACACCAACTCCCAATAGGCGTCTTCGACTTGAAGGATGACATCCAGCACTTGATTCACAAACGTGTAATGCTCGACTTGCACGGAATTTTGCGCGATGTGAATGGCGGCTTGATTCACCTTCACTCCGTAGTCGCGAAGCAACGGCTGCGTGAAATTGACCAGGAAGTTGGCGGTGTAACTGGGATTGAATAAAAACGATGACGGACCCGCGACGGAGTTGCGATTCGTATCCAGGGTCATATCATAGGTGCCGCCGGAGTACAGTTTCTGGGTGATGCCAAGACTTACCTTCGTATCATTTTGATCGAAATTATCCGGCTCCCCACCTTGCGTAATTTCCCCCAATCCGAACACTGGCCGGTTTAATGGCACAACCGATCGATCATACCGAGCGGATATTTCTACCGTGGGATCAAACTTGGCTTGTTCGAACAATATATCTGTCACCCGAACGTCACGGGTCTGTTTGCTCACAATGATATCCAAATTGTGTTTCAGTGCTTGGAGGACAACTTCGTTGAGCGAAATCGTCACCACGGATTCGTCATCCAGGAGACTTTCGACATCGAAAGATAGCATCGTGTCCGGCTCGGACGATGCGGCCAAGGTCGGACTGATAGCTGTTGTGAGCAACAACAGCAGCATCCCAGTGTGGCGATACATTGGCTTAGGATTTTTCATCTTAGGATTTTCTTAACTCTCCCGATCAGTTTAACGAAGGCCTCAGTCGATCATACATCCGGTAACCAGCGGTTTGCGGTAGTAGGCTATCAAAGGTTATGCGCTTTCGCAATCAAAACCTGCTGGTTTTTCCTAACGTATTTGCTATCTGGACGCATCATCTGGCTGTTGGTCACGACCTCCAAACACCTCGTGTCCACCTTGCAGGGGCTGCTCTTTTCTTCGTATCATCCAAACAAGAATATTTTGAAAGGTTTAATGTGATGGAGTCTTTTATGCAATGTTTTTGTTCCCCTACTTCTGGTTGTACACGGTTTTCTCATCGATCCTCGGCTTCTCGATTTTTTACGTATTTGAGGTTCAGCACCTTCTTGTTCATAACGGCCCTCATTCCCACAATCTTTATCGGAATGAACTCAAGTGCCTCTGCAGAGGACAATGGTGAGCTCAAGGAACTCCCTCGAGCAGTCTTGAAACACACTCCTCCGCTATTCAAGGAATGGACGTTTGAAAAACATGCACCTGCTATATTCCCTCCTGGGTTTGCTTCGGAAACTTTGGGAGATGCCCCACCTGGGTCCTGGGAAATTGTCACACACGAGAACGCTCCAAGCCGAACTCATGCTTTACTCCAGTCGGCCCGTTGTTCACATTCTCCGTGTTTTCAACTTTTGATCTCTGAAAATATCCGCATGGAATACGGAGATTTCTCTGTAAGAATTTTATTGAAGCTTGGGACCCAGAATTCTGGGGCAGGCATAGTTTTTGGGGCTCAAGATGTTCAAAACTTTTATGCGGTCTTGATCTATCCATTCACAAACACGGTGAAAGCCTTTCGAGTTCTCAACGGACAACCGACCCTTATCAATGAGCACGTCGTGGTTCCTCAACCAACGCTATGGCACTTTCTCAGAATCCAACGCAACACAATCCTGAGCAAAGAGTTGATCGAAATCTTCTTCGATAATCACATAATTCTTTCCCTTTCAGATCAAAGCTTAGGAACCGGGTATATTGGCCTCGCCACCACCGGCGATGGCGTGTTCGCTTTTGATAATTTTCGGGTAGTAGAACTATTGACCAGCAGACCGCTTTCGAGACCGCCAGCCTATTAACAACCTCACCCACAGGGTTGCACGCTCACCTTAATACGTGACGAGAGGGAAGTAATGGGTGATGAGCCATGGGTAAGGAACCCTTCATGACTTCATGACCCTTTACCCAATTCGCTTTAAACATCACGAATTACGCTTCTTGGTGTTATGTCTTCTCAAGAAGATCGAGAAGGGTTGCTGGATTATCGGAGGTTATGATGAGGCTTCGATTGTCTAGAGTCACAAACCCTTCTTGAACTTGGTGGTTAATAAACGTCAACAGAGCATCGAAAAACCCGTCCACATTTAACAACCCACAGGGTTTCTGGTGAATGCGGAGTTGCCGCAGGGTAATCATTTCGCAAAACTCTTCCAGGGTGCCAAACCCGCCAGGTAACGCTATAAACGCATCCGATAAATCAGCCATGAGAGCCTTGCGTTCATGCATCGATCCCACGACGTGTAGCTCGGATAGATCCTGACGGGCAAACCCATGTTCCACCATAAAGTCAGGAATGATTCCTTGCACGTCACCACCCCCCGCTAACACCGTTTCTGCCAACACCGTCATCAATCCGATGTTTCCCCCACCATAAACCAATCCCATGTTACGGCGGACCAGTTCTTCTCCCAACGCCTGGGCGACTTCTTGATACCGGGGTTTGAGACCGTTGTTCGACCCACAAAAGACACAGACGCGTTTCACAGGTTCACTTTCTGTTTTGAATTGATGAACAATGAAGGGTTACGAGGTGCTGTCCAAGGAGACTTTCAGGAGTGAATAGGGATCGATGCGGGAACCGTTTAATCGAACCCCCCAATGCAGATGCGGGCCAGTGGCTCGGCCTGTCGCGCCGACTTTCCCAATGGGTTGCCCTTTCTCTACCAGTTGTCCTTGAGTCACATCGACCGCAGATAAATGGAAATACATGGAGAAGAGACCAAGGCCATGATCGAGAATGACGCCTTTCCCGGTAAAAAAATGATCCATGGTTAAGCGAACCATGCCGGTATTCATAGCCACCACAGGCGTACCTTTCGGCGCGGCGATGTCTTCCCCGCTATGTGGCCTTTTGTGTTGCCCGTTAATCACTCGACGACTGCCAAACCTGCCTGAGACTCGTCCTTGAACCGGTTCGATAAACTGACTTTTCCACAGCGGCTCCGGCAGGACACTTTCAAACGCGTGATGAAGAAGCTTTGATTCCTTTCTGACTCGGGCCAAGGTCTTACTATCGAGATCAACCATCTTCTTGGGCAGCTTCAAATGCTGAACCCTGAAATCCTCTTCAAGCTGGTCGGCATAGGTGCGGTGGTCCGCATACCATTTGCTGGTCCAGTTTTTCGTGAGGCTGAGCCTGAACCCGATCGGATTTACTTTTTGACCCACTGTTTCTCCTTGGTATTAAACCCCATCTCGTGACTGATCGTCTGTGATTGCAGTCCCATTATTTTCGCGTTTACGTCAAATACAGGTCCGCCACTTTGTCCTCGAAGTCCTGGTGACGACAATTCTATAAATTTGCGCTCATGTACGGTAGAACTATCTTCGTCTTGAATTTGTGCGATTATTCCGCGCGTCAACATACATTCCATGGGAAAACGAGGAATTGGCAGTGCTGCTGGCGGGATCTTGAAGCTATCTGACTCATCGTCCCAGACTGTTGTAAATTGATGGAATGCGTGTCCCAGAATGCACAGCGACCTACCAGACGGCACCTCGTCGTCGCCTAGCTGCGTGAACGTAGGATATTGTTGGCCTGCTGGGGGCTCGTAGTTGAGAATTTTTCCAACCGCAATATCGCCGTAGTTGTCAACCGCCAGTGATTCAACCTGA
>JADFRB010000129.1 GCA_022561525.1 Nitrospinota bacterium | reverse complement strand
GAAAAACCCTCCACATCGCTGTGCTAGGCCTCGGGTTTTTCTCAATCGTTCCGTCCAAATCTGACCCAAATCTTGGCGCGATATTGTCCAAGTTATTTTCTCTCAGGTCCTAACTCCTTGAGAAGGCTTAACGCTTCGGGCTTATGATGGTGAGACCACGCATAGACTCCACGGGGCGATTGCGTGTTGGTGACCCATAACAATTGTTCCTTTGCAACTTGTACTCGGCCTTGCTTCAAATATAATTTTCCTAAATTTACACGAGCATGGGTATAGTGAGGATCAGCGGCAACGGCCCGTTCCAGATACACAATGGATCCTTCCGCATCTCCTCCCAAAAACCACGGCAAACCATCAAGAATCATTCCCATCATATGTAAGGCTGGGGCATGCGTTGGCGCTAATTCGAGGGATTGTTCAACATGCCCAATAATTTCTGGAATGAGGAAGGCCGAGACCAGAACCCCTCGAAACTGGGCAATATGACCAAGGTTGGCCGCATAGAGAAAATGAGCATGGGCATGCTGTTGATCGAGAGCCAAGGCTTGTTTGGCAAAATCCACGCCCGTTTGGTACGCCTCCAATCGCCTGGGTGTCTCGCTGTACAAATCATCGCCCGCATCAAGGTAGGTGCTGGCCAATTGTATCAACAGATTAAGATTTTCTGATGACGATGAATGTGTCTGATGTAATGCTTCTAGCTGATTTTTTAGAGACGCTGGGTAGCCCACTTCTTTTGAAGCGAGCGGATTGGAATGCCCGGTTGCAGGTAGGCACAGACTCACGCCCAACCCCAATAGACACCAGCAAACCCATTGAAACCTCATAACACTAGCCGATGACGCAGAAGAGAAATTATTTCGCTGTTTTTTTAGCGATTTTAGAACGAAGTTTATCCAGAAGACCCTGAAATCCAGTCGCTTTGATAATCCTGGCAAACTGTCCACGGAAATTCTTGACTAAACTGACTCCATCGATGACCACATCATAGACACGCCATGAGCTAGACTTCTTCAGAAGGCGATAATCAATCGGTATGGTAAGCTTTTTCGAAATGACCTTCGTCTGGACCTCCGCGAATTTCCCTTTGCGGCGCTCCTTAATATACTCCACCTGCTCTCCTGTGAATCCATCGACATTTCCGGTATATGTATTCGACAGGAATTGTTTGAATAATTCGACGAACTCCTGTTGTTGGGTCGCGTTCAACTTTTTCCATTCACGGCCTAGCGTGCGTTTGCCCATTTCTGCATAGTCAAAACGTTTGGCCATCACCTGTTCCAGAGCTGCGCGACTTTCATCGGCATACTCAGGTTGTTTGAATTTTTCATCACCAAGAATAACCAACACCTGATCGATCGTTCCCTTGATCGCTTCGGTTGCTGAACCCGATTCTACGGCCATCACAGAGCCTTGATGCATGAACAAGACCAACAGGCACACTTGCAACGACAAAACGGAAAGACGCTTCCCTCTGCAAAAAGACGTGACTTGGTCATACCACGCGAGGCTCATTACATGTTTCCTTCCAATGAAAGGTCAATAATATGTCGGAATACCCTGAGATCCCTTATTCCACAGTCCCATGAATGAAATGACCCATGACTTGTTCAATGTCAATACCAGCTTCTAGATCTTGAATCGTCTCACCAGGTCGTAGAGCCTCCCAGGCACTACCGGGCGACCGGTTCCTCCTTCAGGAAAATAAATTCTCGTCCCGCTGAATATTTTGTATTGAGAAATTCATTCGAAGGCGCCATGGCAATAATTTTACCAGGTTTCAGCATCGCCACCCTGTCCGAGATGGGAAAAATTTCAGGAATCTCGGCTGCCCATAGCAGCCAACCCGAACACCTGATACCTGGACCGAATTAAAACATGGCTCTTCTTAGCTATCAAGGGTTCCAAACCCGTAGAGGGCTAAGATGATTCCCCCTAAACAACGCCGTGAACACCACAACAAACGTGGGCTTATAGCCAATGCCATACAGTAGTTTGAGAGTCTGGACCACCCAAAATGGAAGACAGACTGCCCAAGCAAGGGCATTGACGAAACAGATAACCATATGCCAGGCCCCACATTTCGAATAAGAGCTATCGTACATTTGCCAATACCAATAATCCAATCATGCTATTCACTAACGATCATCGCCTGTGAGACGAGTCATGGTCCTGTTGTCCCAGATAGAGAAAAAACGTATCAAAAAAACTTGTGAGGTGCCGAGAAGCCACCTTCATCTGTTGTCGCAGTCGAAACAACTTGGCCCAATGCGCAGGCTGACTGATAATTCGCCACGCCCCTCGCACCCACGTCGACTGGGAAAGAAAAAGATTAAATTCCTCAGGCAGGTTCTCATCCTTGAGATCGGAGACCGTTCGAATCACAAGAAACGGAATCTTCTGTTCAGTCGCCCTCTCGGCAATCCCGGCACTTTCCATATCAAGGGCACTAGCTTGAAATGTCTCGGCAATGGCACGCTTCTCAGACACCGACCACACAATCCACGGAACCGTCACCAATACACCAGAAACCAAGGAAGGCTGAATCACCTCGACAACCTGACTGACAATCCGGTGATATTCTACACTACAGGGAAAAGACGACAACCCTACACGTTCAGCCGTATCGAAAGATTTCAAAGCCACAGTATGGGGGAGAACAAGAGCGCCAATGCATGAGGGGATGAGCGCCCCGGCAAATCCAGAGGAAATAGCCAGGTCCCATTGACTGGCGCCCAACACTTCTCCGCAGGCTGTGAGGGCGTTCTGAATTCCCACACCTGTCTGAATCAATGTGACAGAGACGTGTGAGGTTTCCGCCGTGTAACGGCGAACCCCACCCATTTTCGCAACTCGACCTCCAGGCAACGCTCGTTGTATGGCATGACATTCCCAACGAGTGGCAGCAAAAATAGCGAGCCTGTGCAGGAGGTACTCCAGACGTGATGAGGATTGTGAGAGTATGGCGATGGCAAAAATCGCGAGACGTTATTAGGGTTCGCGCAAGAATCACTTCCCCTGTTTGGGCGTCGATCCATCCCGTCTGGCGGCGTTGCTCGTCCTTTCCATACAGGGAGTATGCGCAGTCCTCGCGCCTTGCCAGACAGGCGTCTCAGCACCCAAACAGAGGAAGGTATTCTTGCGCGAGCCCTTATTGTCCAAAAATGTTCGATTCGACGATCTCACAAATAATGTGTCCGATTAAAATATGGCTCTCTTGTATTCTTGGCGTATCGGTGGATGGCACGTTGATAAGATAGTGGCAGATATCTTTCATCTTCCCACCGGATGAGCCCGTGAGTCCGACGGTTTTCATATTGAGTTCATTCGCGACTCTCAAGGCATCTACCACGTTTCCAGAATTGCCTGAAGTTGAGAGTCCGATGAGAACATCCCCTTCCCGTCCCGCAGCTTTCACGTATCGTGAATAAATCTTCTCGTAAGAGTAATCATTGGCCACCGCCGTCAGGTAGGAGGTGTTGACATGAAGAGCTTCAGCAAGCAGCGGCTCTCGATCCAAGTAGTATCTGCCTGTGAATTCGGCAGCAATGTGTTGAGCATCAGCCGCACTACCACCATTACCACACAAGAGAACTTTATTTTTGTTCTTATAGGCCAGAGTAATCTCGGTGGCCACCTGATGAATGGTATGAAGTATTTCCTCATTCTTGAGTAACTCCAACTTGACGTTGATAGAGTTTTTGATGATGAAGACTATTCGATCAATATGATTTTCCATGGAGACAACTCAAACTTTAAAATGTTTGTAGAAGAGAAATTTCCCAGGAGAAATATTTTCATCACTCTTTCATGGTGAATACACGATTAGACAGCCTTAATCTTTTTGATGATTTCGGAGGTGGATTGTCCATCGAGGATACTGACTAATTCTATTTTCCCACCATATTCCTCGACTAATTTGGCTTCCGGCATCGAATGATAATCTGCGGGTGAATAATCCCCTCCCTTTACATGAACATCTGGCTTGATCATGGATATGAGATTACAGGGATCGTCTCCATCAAAAAAGACGACATAATCCACACATTCGAGCGATGATAAGATATCGGCTCTTTCGTGTTCCTTGATAATCGGTCGCTCCGGTCCCTTTAATCTCCCGACTGACTTGTCACTATTGAGGCCAAGAATCAGGACATCACCAAAACTACGGGCCTTTTTCAAAAGTTTCGTGTGGCCGACATGTAAAATATCAAAACATCCGTTCGTAAACACGATCCTCTTTTCTCGGTTTCTAAGATCGTTCACAACGGAGAGGATTTCATCTGGAGTCTTTATTTTACCCTGCTCACGCTCGACACTAGAAAATAATTCATCGGCGCTAACTGACGCAGTTCCTAATTTGCCAACGACGATCCCAGCAGCCCGGTTTGCCAGAACAACCCCCTCTTCCAAATGAATCCCGGATGCCAAGGACATCCCTATCGTGGCAATAACCGTGTCTCCTGCCCCGACACATCATAGACTTCTTTCGTTTGCCCGGGAAAATGTATTGGTTTCACGTTGGATTGAAATAAGGACATCCCATCCTTGCTTCTGGTGATAAGAAATGTCGCATCAAGATTCAGGGACGACGTCAAATAGTCCAATTTGGCATTCGGGTATTTCGCGCTCAACACTTCGATCACGGCCGTCGATCTAATCACGTCGCCCATGCTTGCAATCCGCACGATCAAAATCGAATTTATATTGTACCCCAAATAGAGTCGTCTCTTTACCCTGTTTAGGTAAAATTGAAATTTCATCTTCGATCGGTGATAAATGAAGTCAAGAAAATCATAGAGCATAATACACTGACGGGTTAATGAATGTTTCAAGGTCATCCGTGCTGGCTCCTAGCGGCTATGATCCCGTGATGAAGAAGTGAGATTTCTTACAGGAACCCACACATATCGAGCTGCTAGCTGATGAATGAATGACCCAAAGAGAATAAAAAGCCAACCCAACCACAAAAAAATTGCAAGGGATAGCGGGCCACCTGGAATTCCCTCTATTTGAGCCACCCGATCATACATTCCATAAGAGGCCACCATTCCGAGTATTATGACCAAACATTTCCAAAGAGGATAGTCATACTTATCAATCTTTCGGTACCGCCATAAGCCCACCATTGAATACACCCCGTATGCAATCACACTAGCCCACGCTGCCCCCATCATTCCAAAATTCGGGATAAGAAGAAAATTCGCCCCAATGTTAGTCAAAGCAGCCAAGGCAGCAACCGGCACGACCGAACTGGTGCTTTTTGTTAATAACACGGGCACTTTAAAATGATCATGCATGCTAAAGAAGAGATAGGCCAAACAGATGATTGGAATCATTCTGGTCGCAGGCATGTACTCAGAGTTGACCATGAGACCTAACACGGGTTCCGCAAAAAGAGCGGCCCCAAAAAAAATGAGTGCTAACCCATACGTGGTGTATTCAAACACCCACACATAGGTCTGCTTCGCATCCGGCCGGTCGGCGATTTCATACATCATCACGCCCCAGATCATGGTAAACGGTAAAAAACATAGCGTATACACGCCTTGACCAATCATATAGGCCAATGAGTAAATCCCCACTTGATCGAGATCAACAAAAAACCGGAGTAAATACCGACCGGATTGATGCATCAGGAGTGATAACAAGGCCGTCAACACTAATGGACCAGCGAACCTCATGAGTTTTTCCACGAGGGGATAATGAAAGGAGTACCATCCCTGATTTTTAAGGAAAATGACAAACAGAATAGAAGTTCCCACGACACCGGCAATCAAATTCCCGGCCAATACACCGGTCACGCCCAAATCCAAGACCGCCAGAAAATACACATTGAGTCCGATGTTCAAGGCCAGGCGGAAGAAATTCACACCAACTGAGGTTCCAGACCATTTTCGGACACGCAGATACACATCAAGGACCTGATGGGCAATCGACAGACAAACAGTTGGTAATATTAACGCGAAAAAGAAACCACCCTGTTGAACTGTAGGACCAAGAATCCAATACGCCAGCGTATCTCGAAAGAGCATCGTGACTAAAAGAAACGTGGATGCTGTACACACAACAATAGTTAACCCAGTCCACCAGACTTGATTGCGTCCTACATCATCTTTTGCCTCAAAATGATACCTTGTGAGGGCTTGCCCAATACGTGCTCCGACCAGAAGCCCAAAAATCCCACCCACAAAATCCAACAAGGCGATCACGCCATAATCCGCCGGACGCAGTTAGCTCGTGTATACGGG
>JADFRB010000128.1 GCA_022561525.1 Nitrospinota bacterium | reverse complement strand
TGCGCTGGATTTGGTCAGATATTCGGTCCTTTTCGTTGAATAGTCCCACTATTCGCCTCAAACGATCGAAACATCTGACTCAAACTAGCACTCCCTCGTGACGATCGCTAATCTGGGACAGGCTCCTAGCGGGTATCTTCTCCAATTACTATAAAAGGTTTCGGATGATAATTGAACAGGAAACACGGCGTGATCTCGAATACACGTTGGCAAAGATCGAGAGAGAGTCGGATCTGCTCGTGAAAACGGTGACGGATGCCGCCACCGCCGTGAAAAAAATTCGTAGCGCAGCCAGTGTGGGAGACTTTCAAAAGCTTCGAGTTGCGCTGGAGGAAGCAAACCAAGCCACCTCCCGGCTTCAGCAGGGCTTGGAAGCGACGACCCATAGTTGGGAGTTTGATGAGGTGGCCTATCTGTCGGGGGCAGATTTTCAACAGGACCTGTTGGTTATGGCCGAACAGATGGGGGTTGATCTTATTGAGCACGAGGGGGTGTTGTTTGCCTACCCCGCGCTAGTTCGGATTCTTCCTAAAGACATGGCGGTTACTATCGATCGCGTTCGTGAAACACGGCTGCGACCTTCCCACTTGATCAAACGGTTAAAAGATTTACAAACGAGACCGTATCGATTCAAAGCCCATGAATTTTTGGCGATCTTGTATGCGGCCTATTCCATTGCGGTTGGGATTCGAGGCAAGCATCTTCTTGGAACCGGCATTGTGATTCCGTTAATGGAGATTTATGAGTTATTAACGATGTTGCCGCGACAATCATTTGAGTATACGCGGCAAGAATTTGCACGAGATCTCTACTTCCTCGATAAAAGTGGTGTTACGAAAACGAAAAAGGGACACCAACTTCACTTCCATGCCAGTACTGGAATCAAAGACGCAACCAAGACCTTGAGTGTGATTACACAGGGTGGACGGTTGCGGACGTATTACGGCACATTCTTTATTCCTGCGTCGGAAAGCGTTAGACGGTAGGCGGGAGTCGGGAGGTAGCCTATCTCTTTTCCCCTCTTCCGCCTCACGCCTTTCGTCTCACGAGGGTCATGAGGTGCTGTTGATCGAAGTTTGACTCCTTCAATCGATCCTCTCCTGGCCCTTGCAAGAATTTTAGAACCCTTCCGATAGCTTTAGGGTTAAGAGGCGAAAGGGCAAACTGCCTGAGAGGGTAGGACGCAACGCCAAGAGACCTGAGGGTTCGCGCAAGAATAACTTCCCATTGTGGGGTGCTGAGACACCCGTCTGGCAAGGCGCGAGGACTGCGCATACTCGTGGTATGTACGGGACGAGCCACGCCGCCAGGCGGGATGGATCGACGCCCAAAGAAGGGAAGTTATTCTTGCGCGAGCCCTAAGTAGAAGGGGGACGAGCATTCTCCTTTCAGGGTTGGACTGGTTGCACCGTTCCATTGTGAATACCCTGTCCTTGAATGCCCGCTGGCGGGCTCTTCTACCTTTTCTCTCCACACAACATTGATTTGAAAGGAAATATGACTGATGGTTGTGTTGGTTTATATCGTGTGGTCGTACTTCAAGGGAAAAAGAGGATCGTCATGAACATGTCATCCCAGGATTGGTTGGCGGTGATCCAGAAAGAATATGTCCAGAATTACCTGCGACAGGGGGGATCCGCGGTCAAATTTGTCGTGAGTGCCGAGGAAGGTGTACGTCGTGATTTGCCCCAACAGCTCAACAAGATGGCGCAAGATGAGGGGGTATGTGTTTGCTAAAGCAGACTCGCAATATACGAAAATTCACATGATCGACCGGCTGTTCCATAAAATTGCTCGGCAGATTGATTGGGATGGGTTCGCACATGTATTTCTTTCCCGGCTCTTAGTGGATAAATGGATACCAGGTTCCTGATGACCGAGCGGCGTTTAGCCTACAAGGCATTGCGGAACTGAATGATCGTGAGGAAATGTTGCTTCGGCGTGAACTCCGAAGTTGGTTGGAGAGGGCCATTTACCGAGACTCTGGAATGTGTCAAGAATTTCGGATTGCCATGGTCCGGTTGTGCCTGGCTCAGCTTGATAACGGCGACCCCAAACCCTTCTTAGCGAATGCCGTGAAAGAGTGGTTATGTGGCGAACTGCGTCTGATTTCCACGTTGAAGGATGCTCTGATTTTTCAAAAGGTCGCGCGTCATAATGCAAGGGATATGTTGGCGTCACTCGTCTACTGGTTGAGGTTGCTTGGGAAAGGTGGGTTAATCCTGACGTTGGATATCAGTCAGTACATGGTGGCGAAACGATCCAAGGAACCCGACACAGCCCTCTATTACACGGCGGCGGCTGCGATGGACGCCTATGAAGTTCTGCGGCAATTTGTTGATGGCACGGATGAACTCGAAGGCTGCTTGATCGTAGTGATTGCGCCTGAGGAGTTTATGAAAGATGAACGACGTGGTCTCAATCGTTATGAGGCCCTGAAGCTTCGGATTTGGGACGATGTCCGAGATAAACGTCGGCAAAACCCGTTTGCCCCGCTGGTTCGGCTTTCTGGGGATCCCGCGTGTTCCGTGGCTGGTGGGATCAGGATTGAACAGGGAACTCTGGTCGCCAATGAGCAGGAGATGTTGCATCGTCGTGCCATCGAAGCCTTGCGTGCCGGGGTGCCGAATCGAGATGTCGTCCAAGTGTTGGGGTGCGCTCAGCCGGAAATTGAAGGCCAATTTCGACGAATGCTCGAGAACGCCCAGCACAGTGTGACCGAAGCCACCACGACGAAAGGCATCTTGTTGGATGGGGGATTCGGGGCTGGGAAATCGCATGTTTTGGAATACCTTCAAGGGTTGGCGTTAGAGAAAAATTTTGCCTGCAGCCGAATTGTCATTAGCAAAGAAACGCCGTTGTACAGTCTGGTGAAAATCTACCGTGCCGCGATTGAAACAGCCATGTTTCCGGGGAAGCGTGGTGGGACGTTGGCTGAAGTGGCCGGAGAGCTGAATTTTCAAGGTCCTCAATATGCGGACTTTTATGAGTGGGTGCATGGACCAAGTGGAGAGTTGGATCGCCGATTTGCTGCCACGTTATTCTTATATGAACGAATGGCCAATGATCGGGAGTTGAGTCACCGTCTTGTGCGATTTTGGTCTGGAGACCCGATCGGTGTGGCTGAACTCAAGCGATATCTGCAAGCGTGTAGTGCCACCAATCCCTACACGTTTGAAAAAATCTCCCAGACCGATTTGGCCTTGCAACGATTTAAGTTTGCCTCTCGATTGATGGTGGCGGCTGGGTACTCCGGGTGGATCCTGTTTATCGATGAGGCAGAAATCATTGGACGCTATTCTCTCCAGCAACGGGCAAAGTCTTATGCTGAATTAGCCCGGTGGATGGGGTGTTTGGACGCATCCAGTTATGCAGATCTCGGGTATAAATCAGGCCTCGCATCAGTCATTGCTCTGACAGATGATTTCCAGAGTGCGATCTTAGAAGACAAAGGCGATCGTGAAAAAATTCCCGCCAAGTTACAGGAAGGACGAACAGAAACCGATGCGTTGCTGGCTGATCAAGCGGTGGAAGGCATGCGGGTGATTGAGAGCGAGCGAACACGGTTGGCCGGTCCCTATGATCGGATGATTGAAGAAACGCAAGAGAAGGTTCGCACCATTCATGCCTCGGCGTATCATTGGGAACCGCCAAACATTCCTTCTGGGGAACGGTTGTCCAGTAGGCGCATGCGTGAATATGTGAAAGGGTGGATCACGGAGTGGGATCTGAAGCGACTGGCTCCGGAAGAAGCCGTGGATCTCGAAGTGATACCATTGCGGCCCAGTTATACAGAAGACCCGGAATTGGAAACTCCTACCGAAGGGGATCAGGTTGGTGTTGGTGCTGATGAATATTCGGCTCCGTCGGAGCCGGAGTATGCCACAACTTCAGTTGGGTGATGGCGTGAGTGGTTGTTGAGGTCGGTCAAGTCATGAATCATGCGTTCGCCCGTTTTATGGATCCGTTGTATGAGCGCCTGGTCCTTGTGCTCACGGTTCTGTTTTGCTCAAGTTTGGCTCTCATGCTGCTTCAGGTGTCCCACTTGCAAGGGGATGTGATTGCCTCGATGGCGATAGCCGATGCCCGGGTGTACACCGAAGCCTTGGATGACCTGCAGGGTTTGTATTCAAGCGATATTGTGCAACGGGTTCGGATTCACGATTGGTACAACATCTATGCATGGACGGCCTTGCTTCTCGTGATTTGGTTAGGTGGCTTAGCCCTCGTTATTCGCAAATTCCGTCGAGTACCAGAAGAATTAGAGCATCGGGTTCTGGAACGAACCGGAGACCTTCCAGATGCCAACCTTGAGCTGGAACGGCAAATAGGTGAACGCCGCCTGGTAGAAGAAGCGCTGCGCCAAGCCCACTTGGATCTCGAACAACGGGTGCACGACCGAACGGCCAAACTCGCGGAAGCGAACACTGAACTTACGAGAGAAATTCGTGATCGGCAACGAGTTGAAGAGGATATGTGTAAGGTGAATGTGGATTTGTTGCAACGGACCACACAGTTGGAGTCATCCAATAAAGAGCTGGAAGTGTTCAGCTACTCGGTCTCGCAGGATTTGCGTGCTCCGTTGCGTGGCATTGACGGGTTTAGTCAAGCCGTTCTTGATGACTATGGTGATAAGCTGGATGACACGGGCAAGCAGTATTTGCAGCGGATTCGTGAGGCCAGTCAACGCATGGCCAAACTCATTGATGCCATGTGGAATCTGGCGCGGTTGATCCGGACGGAATTGACTTTTGAGTCCATTGATCTGTCGGCCATTGGTCGATCTGTCGTTTCGGACCTGAGCAAGGCTGATCCCGAGCGTCGGGGGGAGCTCGTGGTGGCCGATAATCTTCGGACCAATGCGGATCCGGATCTGACCAGAGTGGTGCTCGAGAATTTGCTGGGGAATGCGTGGAAATTTTCCAGTCACGAAGAATTCACCAGAATTGAATTAGGGATGACCTATCATTATTCCCAGCCTGTCTTTTTTGTCCGAGACAATGGCGTGGGGTTCGATATGACCTATGCGGACAAACTATTCGGAGCTTTTCAACGGTTGCATGCCATGAGTGAGTTTCAAGGAATCGGGATTGGTCTAGCGACCGTGCATCGTATTATTCAACGCCATGGGGGCCGCATTTGGGCAGATGCTTCCGTGGGCAAGGGGGCAACATTTTTCTTTACCTTGGGGAACTGTTGAAAAAAGCCGCCAGCTGCGTTCTCATTGCTCGGAGGACTCAACGTACGCAGCGTACCCCTCGTCCTCCTCGCTGCTTGCGGCCTTGCTGGACGACTTTTTCCAACAGCCCCTTTATCTACTCTGGAAAATGAGGGAGGCAGGTCATGAGTGAAAAAGTCATTTTGTTAGTGGAAGATCATCCTGACGATGAAGAACTGACCATGCGTGCCCTGAGAAAGAACAACATTCTCAACAAGGTGGTGATTGCGCGTGACGGGGTGCAAGCCCTGGAATATCTGTTTGGCACGGGGGCTCATGCCGGGCGTGATGTGAGTGAGATGCCTCAGCTCATTCTCTTGGATTTAAAGCTGCCAAAGATTGATGGATTAGAAGTGTTGCGACGATTACGGGCAGATGAGCGAACGCGGTTTTTGCCCATCGTCATTTTGACCTCGTCAAAAGAAGAACAAGATTTACTCAAAAGTTATAAACTTGGAGCCAATAGTTATGTTCGCAAACCCGTGGATTTTGTCGAATTCACCCAAGCCGTTCAGCAGCTTGGGTTATACTGGCTCATTCTCAATGAATCGGCTCCCAGAGCCAAAGTCCGGTAGCGAGGTTAAAGTGGGGTTTCGCCCCCACGCGACGAGTCCCTGTTGTTTCGGCAAAAGGAACCAAAACCATTTCCCGCCTGTGCGCGGCTCCTCCGATCCTGCTCAGAAGCAGGTTCTCCGGGGTCCCTCCGCCTCTGCCCCCAATCAAAACTCGCTCCCCTCAAACAGCCCTCGCCGAAAAGTCGATTCGGGGCTCCGGCTCCGCCGCGCAAGGCGGGAAGCCACACCTATGACGCCCGAAAAAAGGCCCCTACCCTTTAAAAGGTCCCCACGATTGATCGAACTGGGTAGCGGGAGGGAATGAGTGATCAGTTCTCACTTTGTCATGTCGAGTGGAAGGAGACATCTCTGTGTTGGCCTTGGACTGCCTTGCCAAGCGTGGTAGGAAAAGCGAGATTTCTCTCAAGGCTCGAAATGACAAAGTGGGGGGCTCGAAATGACAAAGTGGGGGGCTCGAAATGACAAAGTGGGGGGCTCGAAATGACAAAGT
>JADFRB010000127.1 GCA_022561525.1 Nitrospinota bacterium | reverse complement strand
AATCTTTTACAGAATGGTTTTTTGATATTAAATCATCATAGAAAAAATGAACATCGTCAGGAATTTTGGAGAACTATAAGAAAGTACAAGGTTTTTCATGGGCTAAAATACTTACCATTTCCATCATGATTTCAAGATTTTCTAACAATCGAGTAGACTGGATTGTGAACAG
This sequence comes from Nitrospinota bacterium, assembly GCA_022561525.1. Classification (GTDB taxonomy): domain Bacteria; phylum Nitrospirota; class Nitrospiria; order Nitrospirales; family UBA8639; genus Nitronereus. The sequence goes on along the minus strand of JADFRB010000127.1, from coordinate 6,136 downwards.
CTAGTTTAAATTTCTATTGTTCTTCTGCTATTAAAGTTTTCTGTATTAAAAAAGGTTTACTTCTTTTGTTCACAACCAGTCACCCGGGTCGTAAGCAAAGACAATTCTCGGAGTCAGAAAATATGCTTTCGGTAACAATTGATGAAGACAAAGGCATCGCGATACTTGAGCCCGATGGGCCTTTATCGCAAACAGACTTTGAGTTGGCTGCGAAGATCATTGATCCATACATTGAAAAGACTGGTCAACTCCATGGCCTTATTATTCATACAAAGTCCTTTCCGGGTTGGGATTCATTCGCGGCATTATTTTCGCACTTCCGATTTGTTAAGGAACATCATAGAAAGATATCCCGTGTCGCCATTTCAACGGATTCGATGGTTGGTCACTTCGCTGAAACCGTAGCTAGTCACTTTGTGAATGCAGAAATAAAACTATTTTCTTTTCAAGAGTTGGAAAAAGCCAAGAGTTGGGTTGCCGGGGATGCAACAAGCAACCTTGCCTGACAAAAGCGAGGCGGTGGAATCTGTTTGCGGTTGATTAATGAAGATGAGGAACCTTTATGACTCAGAAGCTTAAGGCTGCTGTATCTCTTGGGGCTGTGTTTCTGATCATTTTGGGCGTGGCCCACGCTGTACATGTTGCTCTATCAGAAGACGTCGAACCCTACCTATGGATGGCATCTATTATTTTGGTTGTACAAGGTCTGTTGACACTTCTTTACTTTCGACGAACCGATAAATAACCCGTTCAAGTGGTCTTGCGTCACGGTGGTTTGGCGGCTTCGCTCCAACTGCTCAGCCGCGTCTTCGGCTCCAGCCCAGTTGCGAACTTTGTTGGCGAGATTTAGAATCTCATCTTGCATTTGTGAGAGAGGAGACGAACGATATGGCGTATTCTCTAGCTGAGATCGGTGACCAAGCTTTACGACTTTCCCCTGAGGACCGTGCACGCCTCGCGCTGCAATTGCTGGCCAGGTTGGAGGAAAGCGGGGAGTCGGCTGAGGAGATTGAAAAACTGTGGATCGCCGAAGCTGAGCGGCGCTTTCAAGAGCTACGAAGCGGAGTTGTGCAAGGAATTCCGGCTGGTGAGGTGTTTTCCGTGCTACGGGCAAAACCTTCGTGAAAGAAGCTATCTTCCACCCTGAGGCACGGGCGGAGATGCGAGAATCTGTGCTGTTTTATGAATCTCGTCTTGACGGGCTTGGTCTCCGGTTCCTAGCAGCGGTCGAGAAGACGACGGAACGGATTTCTACATGTTCTGAAGCAGGTGTACCGTTGGTTGGCGAGTTCCGGAAACGGATCGTTCCAGGGTTTCCTTACAACATGGGCCTGTTGAATATTGCACTCCAACAGCCAATAAAAGCTCCAAATGAGCCACGCAGCGTCAGTGGGAGGGAATGTTCAAAAAAGCATGCCCTGAGTCTTTCCGAAGGGTCTATCCAGCAAGGCCGCAGCCATTTTGACGAGCGGAGCGTACTCATAGTACGTGAGCACGGCAAAAGGGCGAGAACGCCGCTGGCGGCTTTTTTCAACATTCCCAACATCATCTATCGCGTTTGGTCGGATTACGTGTACCTCGTGGCTGTTGCCCACCAATACCGTCGCCCTGGTTATTGGCGGGAGCGGGCCGACCATCGCTAATCACCAATTGGAGAAATCTCTCCGTTCTCATTAACCTGGCTGTCAATCGCTTGTGGTGTGAGGAGACTGGCCTTCCGTTTTCCTCAGACAGCCCTTCCTAAATATCGCCTTTCCTTAAAAATAAACTTTCTTGTGTTCAAGTTGTGTTTTAGGTTGTCAATTCGATCATAGGGAGCAATCTTTCCCTTATTTTGGCGAGTGTTGGCTTGAGGTTAAAAAAGAGATTTCTCCCGTTGGTCGAAATGACAACATAGAGGCTAATCGGACAGCGATGGCGGATATACTGACTTGGAGAGAAGTTTGACTGAGTGAATCGAGAACTGGAATCTCATCCCTGCCTAAAGGAGGGTAGGCTTTTTCTGGGAATGACTGCTGAATATTGGAGAGGCAGTGTTGAGATAAGAAAAGAGCGAGTGGCGTTTGGGAATGCCACTCGCCATTTTTTGTGAGAGTTTATTCTTCCAACGTGGAAATATCGCCGGGGTCTAGGCCTAGTTCTTTGGCTTTTAGGACGCGGCGCATGATTTTACCGGAGCGGGTTTTGGGGAGTGATGTGACGATTTCGACCTCTCTGGGAACCGCGATTTTTCCGAGTTCGGTTTGGACGTGAGCTTTAAGGCTCTTGATCAGGTCTGAACTTTCCGTTTGGCCTTGTTTTAGAATCACAAAGGCTTTGATCATCTCGCCGGCGGTTTTGTGAGGTTTGCCGATCACCGCGGCTTCGACTACGGCATCGTGACTGACCAAGGCGCTTTCTACTTCGGCGGTGCCGATACGATTACCTGCGACCTTGACGACATCGTCTGCGCGGCCCATGAACCAGAAGTACCCGTCTTCATCTTTATGACACACGTCACCGGCGGTGTAGCATCCTGGAATAATGTTCCAGTAGCTGAGGTATCGGTCTGGGTCTTTGTGAATCGTGCGCATCATGGATGGCCATGGTTTTTTAATGACGGCGAATCCGCCACCCGTGCCGATGCTGTTGCCTTCCCTGTCCACCACATCGGCTTCGATTCCTAAAAATGGTCGTGTGGCTGATCCGGGTTTGAGTGGTACGCAGGGAAGCGGAGTCACGAGAATCGATCCGGTTTCGGTTTGCCACCACGTGTCCATGATGGGTTTGTCGCCGCCGGTTACTCGATGGAACCATTCCCACGCTTCGGGGTTTATGGGTTCGCCCACTGATCCTAGAATACGCAATGTCGAGAGATCATATTTCTTGGGCCAGTCTTCGCCGTACTTCATGAGCAGACGAATGGCTGTTGGCGTGGTATAAAAAATCGACACTCCATATTTCGAGATGAGGTCCCACCAGCGGCCAGGATTGGGATAGTCGGGTTTGCCTTCTGCGGTAAGGATGGTGGCGCCATTGAGCAGCGGGCCGTAGACAATGTAACTGTGTCCGGTCACCCAGCCTGGATCCGCGACGCAAAAGAATACGTCTTCATCTTTGAGGTCGAAGACATATTTTGTGGTGATGTAGGTGCCGACCATATATCCGCCATGCACATGCACGACGCCTTTGGGTTTGCCGGTTGTTCCCGAGGTGTAGAGGAAGTACAGTGGCGTTTCGGCATCCAGTTGCTCGGCTTCACATTTCGTGGATTGACCTGCCAGCAATTCTTCCCAATCGAGTTCGTTGTCCGTCAGAGTGATGCCAGGTTTCTCTCGCCGTACGACGATGGATTTCTCAATACCCGGACAATTCGCCACGGCTTGGTCCACGACTTTTTTGAGGTCGATACTCTTGCCACGATCGTATCCGTAATCCGCCGTGATGATGAGTTTTGCGTCCGCGTCTTTAATTCGAGCTTCGAGCGCGGGTGCGCTAAATCCAGAGTAGATGACGGAATGGATGACCCCGATCCTGGCACAGGCGAGCATCGCGACGATTTGTTCGGGAATTTTGGGGAGATAAATAGTAACGACATCGCCTTTTTTGAGACCGAGAGATTTCAACGCATTGGCACAGCGATTTACCTGGCGATAGAGTTCGGCGTAGGTGAAGATGCGTTCTTCGCCTTTTTCCCCAACCCAAATGACGGCGACTTTGTTTTTGCGCCACGAGTTTACATGACGGTCTAAACAGTTATACGAAATATTGCACTTGGCATCGAGAAACCATTTGGCCCAGGGATATTTCCATTCCAGGACTTGTTTCCAGGGGGAAAACCAATCCAATTCTTTGGCCACGCCCTCCCAAAACTTCTCCGGATCAGCAATCGATTCTTTATACGCAGTATCGTAATCTTTGATATATGCTTCTTTCAGAGTTTTTTCTGTCGGGTGGTAGACCGTGGAGCTTTTTAAAAGAGTTTCAATTTTTTCTGCCATGTGTGAGTCCTCTTGAATGTGAAGATATTTTGTCGTTGGAGAATGTTGAAAAAAGCCGCCAGCGGCGTTCTCGCCATTTTGCCGTGCTCACGTACTCCATGTACGCTCCGCGCGTCAAAATGGCTGCGGCCTTGCTGGACGGACCCTTCGGAAAGACTCAGGGCATGCTTTTTTGAACATTCCCTCCAGCTGATGCTGTCTGTCTCCTCTTAGCATGTATTGGCCATGGGAGTGAAATATTTAACAGTCCCCGTTTGGATTTGTCGGCATTGTCGAATCAGAAACGGCCCTGATTGATCGGTTTTATTATGATGCGGTTCTTGTCTTCCTGCAAGAGAATTTCTTGGCACCACATCATTGTGGCTGATGAGCGGGCAAGAGGAGGTCGAGGACAGTTTTGACTGGGTTAAAGGTGGGCCGTGGGACCTCCACGAAAATGGTGTGCCACTTGGCCATGGCTCCATTCCAGAGCCCAGGCAGTTCGAGTGCTTTCAACTCACGGCCCTCGTAGGACTTCTGCGAAATAAACCCGGCCTCGGGGTCAACAAACTGACTCAGGTCAAACGGGGTCCCTTGGTAGTCGCGCACCCCGCACACCATATCCACAGGATTGAAGTGTGTTGAAGAGGCAAAGATATGTTGTTGTTCCGAGGATTGCGGGTCCACTTGTGAGGATTCAACGATTTGAAGTGACGTCGAGCCGTCTTCATGTGTGACCCAAAACGGTCCGCCACCAGGGTCTCCCGTATTCTTGACCATGCCACAGACTCGAATCGGGCGGTTGCAGAATTGTCGAAGATATGTGGCGCGCTGTGTGGGGTCCCAATTTTTCCACTGTGGAGGGCTTGTCCAATACAAGGTTGATTGTGCCCATTGGGCTATGGCGTCCAGTTGTGTTGCGGTGATGGTTTCCGCTTCGAGCTGTCGGAGGTACCCAAAGAGTGTCTCTTGTATTGTAATGAGATAACCACCCATGGCGCGTTTATACATGTAGGTCTCTTCCTTGAGATGGTCCGGAACGACGTTGTCGATATTTTTAATGAAGACAATATCCCCCTGCAATTCATTGACATTTGAAAGGAGCGCGCCATGGCCAGCCGGACGGAAGAGGAGATTGCCCTCGCGGTCGCGAAAAGGCTGGTTCTCCATGTCAACTGCAATCGTATCGCTTGAAGCTTTTTGTAGGGAGCATGTGACGATCCAATCGAGGCCATCGTGTTTGAATCGCTGACGTGCTGATTCAAGATGTTCTTGAACAGCCTCTTGATGTTCGGGTGAAATCGTGAAATGCACGTGGGCTTGATTGCTCGCATCTTTGGTGTAGACCGCCGCTTCCATTAAATGTTCTTCAATCGGGGTTCGTATGTGGTCACGGTACCGGTGAAACTTCAGGAGGCCTTTGGGGCGTTTGGCATAATTGAGCCCCGTTGGGTGGAGCAAAGCTTCTAAGATTGGTTGGTATTGTCCACTGGCACGGAGGTCCTCTAGCTGATGTCCCTGCTGGGTAAGTGTGGTGGATAAGTCTTCAAAAAAAGCAAAATCCGAAAGGCGGTCTAAAAAGGATTGTAAACTGGCGTTGTCTGATGATGCCGTGGACTCATCTGCGCAGCAAGCCAAAAGCGCTTTAAACATACGAGATGCTGCGCCTGAGGCTGGGACAAATTTCGTGATCCGTCCTGCGGCCATGGCGTGGCTAAATGTTCGTTCGAGTTTTGAGAGATCGGTGTCGGTAATCTGTTCGATCCCGTCATGGACGGTACATGGTTTAGAAAGAGCGGTAAACGGAATGCCGTGTTGGAAAATGGCGAGTTGGTGTTTTACGGTTTCAACAGATGTGCCTCTGGCTGCCAGGTAGTCCCGATCGTGTTGAGTGAGCTCGTCATCGATCCTGCATGCCGAATTCATATTTTCCATTTTCCTAAACGGGGATGTTGAAAAAGGGCGGCAGCGGCGTTCCCTGCCTTCGCCGTAGCGGCTTCGCGCAGGCAGGTCGGCCCTTTGTCGTGCTCACGTACTATGAGTACGCTCCGCGCGTCAAAGTGCCTGCGGCCTTGCTGAGCGCACCTTTTTGAACATCCCCTGTTGCTCTGGCGTTTCATAAGAATGAGTCACCTGTAAACGGAATTATGAATATTTTTCAATGATTCAACGTTCCC
>JADFRB010000126.1 GCA_022561525.1 Nitrospinota bacterium | reverse complement strand
CGGCGTCAGCCGCGTGCTCACATCCTCATGTATTCGCCCATACACTCCGGTTTTCCGCGCGCGGCTTCCTTGCCCTCACAAAAAATGCCGGGTTTTTAGAGGTGCCCTCAAGTTATTTTTGACAAGTCCTTCGTGCGAAACAGATTCGTTACCGTGAGGGTCAGGCTTCAGGCCGAAGATCGACATTCAACAATTTAATCTTTCGATGTAAGTGACTGCGCTCAATCTTTAAGTCGTCAGCGGTCTTGGAGACTTTCCATCCATTATCCCGAAGCCGATGCGTGATATATTCCCGCTCAAACGCATGTCGTGCCTCTCGCAATGACTCATACGAGTCTAAGGCACTGACTCGTTGAACAGCCCCATCCGATCCGCCCGGCATAAAGGGAATGACATCGGAGGCGTCAATCACAGGTTTGGGTACCATGATCATCAAACGCTCGACCTGATTCCGAAGCTCACGAATGTTACCTGGCCAGTCGTGCCGAGCCAGCACTTGGAGTGCCCCATCAGTCACCTCTTTGAGCTTCATTCCCTGTTCTTCACCATGCACGCGCAGAAAATGTCGAACGAGTACCGGAATATCTTCACATCTATTCCGAAGCGGGGGCACCTCAATCGGTAACACATTGAGTCGATAAAATAAGTCTTCTCGAAATGTCCCTTTTTCGATCTCCCGCCGAAGGTCCTTATTGGAAGCCGCGATCACCCGAACATTCACTTTAATGAGCTTGCTACCTCCGATCCGTGTGAATTCCTGTTCCTGTAAGACCCGAAGGACTTTGGCCTGGGTGGCCAGACTCATGTCGGCAATTTCATCTAAAAAGAGTGTGCCCCCATCAGCTAAATCAAATTTTCCGCGGCGCTGAGACACCGCACCAGTGAACGCACCACGTTCATGACCAAACAGTTCGGTTTCAATGAGGGTTTCCGGAATTGCGGCACAATTGACTTCCACAAACGACCGATTGTAGCGTGGGCTCTGAAGATGAATGGCTCGGGCCACGAGTTCCTTCCCCGTCCCATTCTCTCCGGAAATAAGCACCCGACTGTTGGTGGGAGCCGCCGCGGCAATTTGCTGTCGCAGCGTTTCCATGACACGGGAATCCCCAACTAGTTCGAAATGCCGTTCAACCTTGAAGCGTAAATTAAAATTTTCCTCCTCCAGGGTACGTTGATGGAGGGCGTTCCGAACGAGAATCGTGACTTTCTCGAGATCGAGTGGCTTCTCAAGGTAATCATACGCTCCAAGTTTCGTCGCCTTCACCGCGGTCTCTACCGACCCATGACCGGACATCATCACGACCATCAAGTGAGGAAACTGGTGTCGGATACGCTTCAATATTTCCAATCCATCGATCTCCGGCATCCAAATATCGAGAATCACGAGATCTGGCAGTTCAGCGCGAATCAGCTTTAAGGCTTCAGCCCCACTCTTGGCGACCGACACCTGATACCCTTCATCCTCGAGAATACTGCTCAGCATATTCAGAATGGATGGTTCGTCATCAACGATGCAAATAGTCCCGGACATCCTACAACCACCTCTTACCCTTACTCAGGGAGTGAAAGAACAAAAGTACTATCACAATACACAGCGCATCAATCAATGATATCAATACTGGGTCTGTTGAATATTTCAGGTTCATGACCCATAGATGCTCCAGGAAAGACGGCTCACATCAGTGGGAGGGAATGTTCAAAAAAGCATGCCCTGAGTCTTTCCGAAGGGTCGTCCAGCAAGGCCGCAGCCCTTTTGACGCGCGGAGCGTACTCTCAGTACGTGAGCACGACAAAAGGGCGAGAACGCCGCTGGCGGCTTTTTTCAACATTCCCACAATGGTCAAAAGGCTAGGAGGCGAGGAGTATAGGGGAAGTCAAAAGTCAAAAACATGACTTAAGTCATGTTTTTTGACTATCGATCTGGTGCAGGATGGGGTTGCATTCAGATTCCCCATTGGGTTCTTCCGGCGGGTTCGCCAAGGCTTTGAGTGCTTGCAGGTTGCAGATAATGATTTTTTTAGCTTTGCCGATGACAATGTTCTCTGCTTTGAGTCGTCCCATAATCCGTGTTGCGGTTTCAACCGTTAATCCGGCCATATCAGCAAGATCACGACGAGTGAGCCGTGCTTGGAGCCGTATCCCGTCAGGATCGGGCTGTCCTGCTTTCGTGGCCAAAGAGACCAGAATTGAAGCCATGCGTTGTTCAGCCCGATGAAAGACCAAGGATTTGGCGTTATCTTGGGCTTCCCGTAATCGCTCCCCCAGGTATTGAATAACTTCCATGGCCATTTCCGGGTTTCGACGAAGGATTTCCAAATAGCGTTGTTTGGGAATTTTGAGAATGGTTGCGCCATTCAGCACCTTGGCACACCCCGGATGTACAGAACCTTCAAAGACCGAGGCTTCGCAACAAAAAAGGTCGCCCGGTGTTAAGATCTTTAAGGTCATGTCTCGTCCATCCGGCGAGGATTTTACGCATTTGACCGTGCCCTCCTTGACGATATGGAACCATTCAGTCGGGTCTCCTTCGCGGAAAATATATTCACCTTTCTGATAGAGTGTTTCCTGAATGTCAGTCAAGAGAAGATCGTAATCAGATTCCGAAAGGGGTGCGAAAAGAGGAAAGGAACGAAGAAAATTCTTGAGCGACATGGGTAGCGTGTTGGTAGCCGGGTATCCGGTGGTGATAGATGTGGAAAAAACGTTATCAAAACTCTGTGAGGCCGTCAAACTAAGGGCTCGCGCAAAAATAACTCCCCCTGTTTGGGCGTCGATCCATCCCGTCTGGCGGCGTTGCTCGTCCTTTCCATACCGAGAAGTATGCGCAGTCCTCGCGCCTTGCCAGACCGGTGTCTCAGCACCCAAACAGGGGAAGTTATTCTTACGCGAACCCTAAGCCTTCGCGGAATCTTCCGTTCTAGGTATAATGTTGCAAGGCCATACTATGCCGTGCTCGGAAATGTGATCTGCGATCCATTTGCCAAAAATGTGAATTTGTGAACGAGGGGAGACTACAGATGAGTCGAAAAAAACAGATTGTGGCACTCGTGGTGTTAGGCGTGGTTGTGATTTTGGGCGTGGGATGTTCCTCAGGGCCTGAAGAGCCATCGTCTTCGCGTACTACGCAAGATACGAGGGGGGACTCAGATCGGTTCTTTCAGAAAATGGAACAGGAAGAAAACAAAAAATAATCCCATCACCCGCTTCCTTCTCTCGTGGTTCTCCGTTTCCGGATCCTTCGTCTCTGCTCAGGACAGGCTCCTTGAGCTTGTGTGGACTTTTGTGATCCAACTGCGGTTTCTAGGTTCAAAAAAAAGGATCGGAAGATCTGGCCACCTCCAGCGCATCCGCAGGAGATTCCTCTAATCTGGGACAAGCTCCTAGAGTGTTGTTGCAGTCGATATTGCGAGAAATGATGGCGGAGGGCCACGAGCGTATTGGTAGGAAATTGCCGCTGTGGGATGAAATGAAAAAAGTTGAGGGTCAATGATGTCGATGATCTGCGTTATTTGAATAGGCAGGATAGTCGTTGATTTTTCCATCTGTCCCGCGGTACACACCCAGAAACAGATGGGAGAATTGTGGGTAGAGGAGGAGTGGTGGTCATGGTGCATGCTATGCATGACCACCTGGGGCAACGCCACGCTATTGAGTAACAGCAGGCACCCCAGCACGGTCAATGTCACGACTTGTCGAATCACGAATGTCCTGATCCTTATTATTATGATTATTATTATTTTCGCAATGCCAATTTCTGTTGATCCGTTGTGAGTTGTTCAAAGATCCGATGAATTCGTTCTTCGGTTAACAGCCCACCTTTCAGGTATTCCTGAACGATTCCCTGTCGATCAATGAACACCGTGACAGGAAGTCCGTACACGCCATAAAGATTCGCCACGTGGTTGTTGGGGTCGAGTAAAACGGGAAACGTATGGGAATTCTCTTCGATGTGAGCCCTCACTTGGTCCACATCTTCCAATTCGTTTACAGCCAGGACGACGAGTCCTTTGTCCTTGAGGCGATCATAGGCTGCCTGCATCGCGGGCATTTCTTTGGTGCAGGGGACACACCACGTTGCCCAAAAATTGAGAAGCACGACCTTTCCTCGATATTGTGAAAGGCGATGGTTGCCACCCTGAAGGTCGGTTAATTCGAATTCAGCGGCTGTGGTGCCTTGGATCGGGACACGCGATCCCATGCCCCATACACTCACGCACAAGGCAGTTCCAATCCCCACGACGACAAGTCCAAGGAACAGTCTCCCTATCAAAGATGTCACGATTGCCTCCACTCTCTGAATCGACTGTGTATTGCGAAAATTGTTCTTTCACGAAATACGAACGACGGATTACAATGTACGGTTTTTGACTGAAGAAATAATGGTGGAAAGTTAAATCCGAGGAGGACCGCGAGGTGTGTGGAACACTCTGGTTGGGGTGAGAGAGGCAGAAAATTCACGTTCAAAAATCACAAGCGAAATCAGAATAGCCAGAAGAGGTATGGCGAGGGATATCAGGCTAACGGAATTATTGGCTTGGCACGCCCAAGTACATAATGATGAATGGGGGGCTTGATGCCCATGATGGCTGGCATGGGTCGTGGTGCAAAAAAAGGCGACTAACGCGAGCGAGAAGTAAATACTGACAATGACGCCTGCCGAAACCGAGAAGACTGTTCGTGTAGTGAAGATCCGTTGCATAAGGACCTGAGAGAAACTAACTTGGACCATATCGCGCCAAGATTTGGGTCGGATTTGGACGGAACGATTGAGGAACACCCGAGGCATAGCACAGCTATGTTGAGGGTGTTTCGATTGAGGCCCGTTCAACCTAGAAACGGCAGTTGGGCGCAAAAAAGACGTGTAAGAAATTGGTGTGCATGGTGCAATACAAAAAGTCGTGGTCACCTCGGTGGTGATGAGACCTTTTTGTATTGTGCCAGGTGCGCCAAGAGCTTGCGCGGACTTTTGTGATCCAACTGCTGCTTCTAGGTTCAATGATGGCCCGAAGATTGGATGCGAGATTGATCAAGTTATTTTCTCGCAGGTCCTAAGAACTTGCGCGGACTTTTGTGATCCAACTGCTGCTTCTAGGTTCCAAGATGGCCCAAAGATTGGATGCGAGATGAATCAAGTTAGATGGTTCTACGGTTGACTCCGGTTAAGACAGTTGCGACTATGCAGGTATGAGTCGTCCGAAGTATCCGAAGGGCATGCGGGAATTCCGACAACGCTTCACTTCACGCCAGGCTTGCCTTGAATATTTGGTGCAGAGTCGCTGGCCAGATGGGTTTGTTTGTCCAAAATGCACGGGTAAGTCGGCCTGGCTAAACTCCAAGCGTTACGTTTTCGAGTGTAGAACGTGTGGTCGTCAGACTTCGCCTATGGCAGGCACCCTCATGCACCGTTCCCACGTGCCCGTCCAGGAGTGGTTCTGGGCTGCTTATCTCGTTACGACACATACGCCAGGAATCAGTGCCGTTCAGCTCTCACGACAGCTTGGCCTATCGAGCGCCACCACGGCCTGGCATATGCTGCATCGGCTGCGTCAAGGAATGGTCAACAAGAACCGAAGCCAGCTCTCCGGCTTGATTGAGGCCGATGAGTCGATCATCGGCGGACTAGCAAAAGGCAAGCAAGGTCGAGGCTCTACTGCAGCCAAGCACAAGAGTTTGATGATCGGTGCCGTTGAGGTTCTCCCCTATACTGACAAGAAGGGAAAACGATGTGAACGGGCAGGTCGGTTGCGTCTCTCGCTCCTGAAGGATGCAGGCGAGATCAGCATTCGTGGGTTTTTGATAGAAAATATTCAGGCCGGCTCCACACTCCGAACCGATGGTTGGCGGGGGTATTCCGACGCGGCGCTGGTGGGGGACAAGCATCGTGTGCGAATTGTTCGGACACCGGGGCGAGCGCACAAAGTTGCGCCACATATCCACCGGGTCTTCAGCAACCTCAAGGCGTGGCTCAATGGCACGCATCACGGGGTTGAGCCGAAGTATCTCCAGAGCTATCTGGACGAGTTTGTTTTCCGTTTCAACCGGCGCAAGACACCGATGGCTGCGTTTCAAACCCTCCTCGGGATTTCAGCGAATAAAGCGCCGTTAACGCTTTGCGATCTGGTTCACCGGAGTCAACCATAGAACCATCTAACTAGATTTAACGTTTTGAGGCTACTTAGGACCTGCGAGAAAATAACTTGATCAATATCGCGCCAAGATTTGGGTCGGATTTGGACGGAACGATGGAGAAAAACTCGAGGCATAGCACAGCTATGGTGAGGGTTTTTCGATTGAGGCCCGTTCAAAGATGGCCCGAAGATT
>JADFRB010000125.1 GCA_022561525.1 Nitrospinota bacterium | reverse complement strand
CTTCCAAAGGGTCCAAGAAGAAACCCCGGTAAATTTCACATATGGGCACCTCTACAAACCAGGCATTTTTTGTGAGGGCTAAGGAAGCCGCGCGCGGAAAACCGGAGTGTATGGGCGAATACATGAGGATGTGAGCACGCGGCTGACGCCGCCATCACGGAAAAGGACGGTTTTTAAAGGTGCCCTTTAGTGTATTTTAAGCACCTGCCGCTCTTGAACAGGTTGTATTTCTTGCCCAATGGTTTTCCATCATCATGGAAAGCTGAGTTCAGAACAAACCAATTTGGTCATGGTTAAGGCAAGTCGTTCAGGTTCAATTCTTAACGGCGAAGAGTTCATCTTTGTCCATGCGGGTAAAATAGTGAGACCTATTCGTAAAGGCAATAAACGTCATGCGTAAAGTAGTGCTGGATAATGGTGTTCGGGTGGTTTTGGAGCGGATGTCGTCGTTGAAGTCCGTGGCCATCGGGATATGGATTAACGTTGGCACTCGTGATGAAAGCAAGGGGCAGGAGGGTCTGTCTCACTTTTTAGAGCACATGATGTTTAAAGGAACTAGGCGAAGGTCGGCATCCAAAATTTCCCAAGAGATTGATAACCTGGGCGGGGAGATGAATGCGTTTACCACGCATGAGTCCACCGTGTTTTATGTCAAAGTTTTAGATCAGCAGATTGATCAGGCCGTCGATTTGTTAGCGGACTTGTTTCATCACTCCCGTTTTGCCCCACCCGAAATTGAACGAGAAAAACAAGTCGTGCTTGAGGAAATCCGGACGGTGCGCGATGACCCTGAGGATTTTGTTCAAGAACTTCATGCCCACCACGTCATGCGAAGCCATCCCCTGGGCCGCTCCATTTTGGGTAATTCTTCCACGATGGAAGGCATAGGACGAAGGGATATCCTTGATTATGTGGATGAGCACTATCATCCCGAGAAGCTAGTCGTTTCCGTCGCAGGGAATTTCAACGAAAAAACGTTGCTGCCTCTCTTAAATCGCTCATTTGGAAAGTGGAGACCTTCTCGATCAAAACATTGCAGCCTTGATTCTCGAAAACCGCCCAAGCTGTACATCGGGACTTTTGTACATCCTAAACGATTGGAACAAGTCCATGTCTGTTTAGGTTTGCCTGGTATTCCCGTGAACGATCCGACCCGGTATGCCGCTCATACCCTGAATGCGTTGTTTGGAGGGGGCGTGAGCTCTCGACTCTTCCAGGAGGTCAGGGAAAAACGGGGACTGGCCTATACCATTTATTCGCAACTTTCTAGTTATTCTGATGCGGGGACGCTGACTATCTATGCCGCAACCGGCTCGAAAGAAGCATCCGAATTGGTTGATGTCGTGCGACGGGAAGTCCGAAAGCTTCGAAATCGAGGACCGGCAGTGCAGGAATTAATCCGCACAAAAAATCAGTTAAAAGGGACACTCATGCTTGGCCTGGAAGGCACATACGGTCGAATGAATAAATTAGCCAAGGATGAAATTTGTCAAGGCCGATACGTGTCTTTAAAAGAAATGCTTTCTGAAATTGATAAAATCTCAAAAGATCAGATCCAAACTGTGGCTCAAAAGCTCCTAAATCTTGATGAAATGACCGTGACAGCCTTGGGCCCAGTGCCCAAGACCGCGTTTTCCGGTTAAATTCGGTATCCCTGGGCTGGAATATTCGGTGTAATTTGACAAAAAAGGCTCTTGACAACCCTGAGCCAGATGAGTAGCATGTGCCACTTGAAATTAAGTGTTAAAAAGAACGCCTCATACCTGTATATGTTTGAAGTTGTAGGGTGCCGTGAGTGGAAAGGAGGTGGGCTCCCTTAATTGTCAAAAAAAGGAAGTTAGACGTTGCAATTGGAAAAGGTGTTAGTTAAAAGTTAACTGTTGGTCTTTTCATTTTCATGATGTCATTCTAAGAAAAGGGGGGGGAAATGAAGAAGTCATTATTCCGTGGAGGAGTTGTAGCGCTCTTTGCCATCGGTCTGATGTTTGGGTTCCTTGGCACGGTGGAGGCCAAAAAAAAGAGCATCTTTGGTCCCTGCTCGACCAGTAAGAAATGCCAGGACAAACCAATCGCTCTAGCTACCATTGGGGACATCACCCTTGGTGGGAAGATAGCGACTAGTTTGAAGGGACGAGTTTTTAGTCATTGGGCCGACAATCCAAATGGGGAAATCCTCTTTGGTATTCAATATTGGAATACCACTGAACCAGCTGAAACTGGTGATCCTCTTGGTCGCGCATCTGACGATCGCGATGTGGCCATTCCTGATCCGTTATTTGTGTGTTGCGCATGGGGTTTTGTAGGTCTTGAAGAGAAAAATGGTCCGTATGCCGGATGGTATACCCCGCAAACGACTGTTCGTCTTCGCGTCAAGGATTCAGGATTGATGAAACAATTGACCAAGGCCTCACAAAAACTTGTGGCCATGGAAGTTCAACTTTCTGGTGGAAATACCATCACAAGTTTTAAGATTTTGGGCGATTAATCAGAAAACTAAAATTTATTAAGAAAAACACAAGTCTTTATCATTTACAGAGGAGGAGGGGATTATGAAAGTTCGTACAACCGGGTTGGCAGTTTTAACTGCCATTGCCTTGGTAAGCGGAATGGCCTCCAGTGCTTTTGCCATTGAAGCATTCCAAGAAAGGTTTGAATGGGGCGATCTCAGCAAGCCAACCACGATTCATGCTCGAGTTGCGGTCACCGATCCTTATGACAAAGCAGCCTGGATTAATGTGGCTGTGTTTGGCGGAAATTCGGAAAGTGGGTATTACTGGCAAACATATTTCCCTGGCAAAAACCTTAAAGTGTATCCTGGAAACGATGCCGTTTGGAGTAAATTACAAGCACTCGGAAAAAGTTCTCATAGCCAAGCAGTGATGAGTGGGACCCAAGCGTCAAAGTACACACTCGTGGAATTGACAATACAAGAGACTGAACAAAATTATCGAGTGGTCTCGGCAATTAAAGAAATTCCAGATGTTGCAGGTACTCCATCCAAACCACGAAGCATTCATAGCCTTCGTTCCGTTTCCGAAGCCGATACAATCGAGAATGAGCATTGGGCAGGCAACATGCGGATGAGGTATGATGTGATGATTCCTGGTGTAGGCGGGATTATAGGGGTCATTCCTAACTCCGACCAGAGCGCGCACATGTCCAAGCGCACCCTGAACGACGACGGGTTTGGTCATGGTTTCCTCGGAGAGAAATAATTAGTAAGATAAACCTCATAAGGTTTGTGATTATTCAAAAGGCGGGGCTCGAATCACCGGGCCCCGCCTTTTTTTATTCAGAATCCAGGCGACGTTGAAGGTCGGCTAAACGATTGAGGGCTTCCAGCGGGGTCATGGAAAACAGATCCATTTGTTTCATTTCTTCAATTATTGGGTGCGGGGATGGCAAGCTATCCTCTAATTCATTGTCGTTTCCTTTGGTATTGTGGTGAGACCCATCGGACTGTTCTAACTGAGATAACACTTCTTTCGCGCGTTTGAGAATTTGCAAGGGGATTCCTGCAAGCTGTGCTACGTGAATCCCGTAACTTCGATCAGCCCTCCCTGGTATAATCTTTCTTAAGAAAACAATAGTGTCCTTTAATTCCTTCACGGCCATAGTGTAGTTTTTTATTCCACTGCGGTGATTCTCCAGATCTGTCATCTCGTGATAATGGGTCGCAAACAATGTTCGAGCTCCCAAGACCCCACGATCCTGAATGTATTCGGCTATGGACCAGGCGAGACTCAGTCCATCATAGGTACTGGTTCCCCGTCCAATTTCATCCAAAAGAATTAAACTACGGTTTGTTGAGGCGCTAAGAATTCTCGCGGTCTCAGTCATTTCCACCATAAAGGTGCTTTGGCCGCCAGCAAGATTATCTGATGCACCGACTCTTGTAAAAATACGATCGACAAGTCCTATTTTTGCCTCTGAAGCAGGAACGAAACATCCGATGTGGGCGAGTAACACAATGAGTCCCGTTTGGCGAAGAAAAGTACTTTTCCCAGCCATATTTGGTCCGGTTATGAGCAAGAGCCGGTTTTCCTCAAGGTCCAATAACGCGTCATTTGCAATAAAGCCATCGGGCAGGAGAAGTTGTTCGAGGACCGGGTGGCGTCCATCCTGTATATGAATCACCCCTCCCTCGTGAAGTTCCGGTCGGGAGTAACGTTGTTTAGATGAAATTTCAGCAAAATTAACAATGACATCGAGAATGCCCAAACGTCTGGCGATTCGCTGAATTCTTACAGTTTCCTGCCCGATTTTCTGACGTATTGTTTGAAACAATTCCTGTTCCACATTCCGTAATTGGAGACTGGCTCCGGTCATGTGTTCTTCCAGGTTTCGTAATGCATCGCTCGTGAACCGTTCAGCATTGGCCAAGGTTTGCTTTCGGGTGAAGTGGGCCGGTACACGAGGAAGATTTGGTTTGGTCACCTCAAAGTAGTAACCAAAGACCTGGTTATATTTTATCTTGAGGGAATCAATTCCTGACTGGCGGCGCTCCTGCTGTTCAAGATCCGTTATCCATCGGCTTCCATCTCTGGTGAGCCGTCGAAGTTCATCAATCTGTTCGTTGTAGGAATCTTGAATAATACCACCCTCTTTGATGGATAGGGGAGCATCGGGCGAGATTGCTTGTTCGATAAAAACACCGATGTCTTCGAGATTATCCCAGTCCTGAAGTA
Source organism: Nitrospinota bacterium (assembly GCA_022561525.1). Lineage (GTDB taxonomy): Bacteria > Nitrospirota > Nitrospiria > Nitrospirales > UBA8639 > Nitronereus. The sequence goes on along the minus strand of JADFRB010000125.1, from coordinate 1,638 downwards.
ACCCTTTTAATAAGTGGCACTGAAAGGGAGTCAGAAGTTGGGAGATTTGAGCCAGCATCGAGAGTGCTTCTTGTAAATTGAGAAGATCTCGCGGGGTTGCCGATTCCATGGCTATCCGACTACTGATTCGTTCAAGATCGGGAATATTTTTTAAGGTTTGCCGTAACTCCAATCGAAGTTTGACTTCTTTTGTGATTTCCGTGACAGCATCCAGCCGTTCATTTATGGCGTGTACTTCTACGAGAGGGCGCACCAGCCATTGTCGCAGTAAGCGGCTTCCCATAGCCGTGACCGTGTGATCCAAAACCGAAAGAACCGTGGCATTTTTTTGATCGGGAGAAAGGGGGGTGAGAATTTCTAAATTTCGAAGGGTCATGGCATCCATGTGCATTTCGCGTGTTGCATACCGGATGTGTGGTCGTTGAATGTGATGGTGCTGCAATAGTGGTTGGGTTCGATGCACATAGCGCAGAACCATGGCGGCTGCCTGGACAGACCCTATCGAACGATCGAGGCCTAAATCCTGTAGTCCTGAAACCTGAAATTGCTTGAGAAGAAGGTGTTGGGCTTCGTCGAAATCAGAGCCCGTTTGGTCATCCGCTTTGACACAAGGAATTTTCAGGGCGGCAATGGCTGTTTGAAGTTTTGGTAAAGAACCTTGGGACTGGGAAGAGCTGGATGGAAGAATTAATTCTTGTGGGGCCGTACGAATTAATTCATCAAGCAGGTCATCTTGGGCATGGGAACCACAAAACTCCGCAAGAAAAAATTCTCCAGTAGAAAGATCAACCGAGGCCAGACCAAATTGAAGAGCGGACCCTTCCCCAGACATCTCGCAAGCTATGGCAGTCAAAAAGTTTGATTCTTTGGCATCGAGCAGGTCTGCATCAAATAAGGTTCCAGGTGTATAGACTCTGACCACTTCCCGTCGAACCAACCCCTTGGCCATTTTCGGATCTTCGACTTGTTCGCACAGCGCGACGGTTTTCCCGGATTTCAGAAGTTTTGAAATGTAATTGGAAGAAGCATGGTGGGGAATCCCGCACAGGGGCACAGGATTCGGACTATTTTTATCTCGTGAAGTGAGGGTAATATTGAGAATGCTGGAAGCCTCTTCCGCATCTTCAAAGAACATTTCATAGAAATCCCCCACGCGAAAAAATACGATGGCCTCCTGATGGGCATTTTTAATTTCTCGATATTGCCGCATCAAGGGTGTGAGTTCAGGATCGCTCATTGTGGGAACGCGCTCTTTTCGTGATCAAAAGATTGTGGTATCAAAAAACTGAATTCCCGCTTCAGCTAGGAGCCTGTCCGAGATGAGCGATCGTTACGAGGATGTGCTGGTTTGAGTCAGATGTTTCGATCGTTTGAGGCGAATAGTGGGACTATTCAACGAAAAGGATCGGAAGATCTGGCCAAATCCAGCACATTCGTAGTAGATCAGTCTAATCTTGGACAGGCTCCTAGTTTTCCTGACTCACAAGGGCGTTCAATAATGCCTGGCTTCTGGTGCCAAAGCCTTGGAGCATAACATGCCGTGAATAGCGGCTCCCGAATGTCAGATGAAGGGCGAGCCGGTCATCCGGAAGCTGAGCTTGGGAAAGCCGATCGGCCCATTCGATGACCACGACATGT
>JADFRB010000124.1 GCA_022561525.1 Nitrospinota bacterium | reverse complement strand
CCGCCAGGTCCTTCTTGTTGTCGTGCATGGCCTTGACCAGCCGGTAGACCGCATCCTCGGAAGCGTCCGCATTGGCCACCAGGGCCGCGTCATAGGTCATGACGTGGATCGGCGCGTGGACGCCGATATTGCGCTTGTGGGGCTTCTCGGGCCGCAGGTAAGCGCCCTCGAAAAAGATCTTCCGGATCTTGGCCAGGTTCTCGGGCGTGTTGGCGACATCGAGCGCCCGGATGCCGCCAACCGAGGCGTTTGGCCAATACTGTGAGGGATTTAAAAAAGCTGATCGTGCCTATCAGGAGGCCTATCAGCAAAGTAAAGCGGTCATGCAAGACCTGAGTGTCGGGAACGTCGAAGGCGTTCAAAAGGCCAAGGAGATGGTGTGTACGCTCAGTGTATTATTAGAGAGTCCTGATGCCCCCACGTCGATGCTCAATGTGATGGTGGCCAATGACATGGGGGAAGGCATGTTTATGCATGCCCTCAATGTGTGCACTCTGTGCCTGATGGTCGGCAAAGAATTTGATCTGACGGAAGACGAGCTTCACATGCTAGCGTTAGGCGCGGTCTTTCATGATATTGGCGAACTCAATGTTCCGGGGAAAATTTTACTGAAACGTCCCAACCTGACGGCCAGGGAACGTGCCAGTTATCATCAACATCCTCAATATGGAAAAGACACGGTTCGAAAGTTTGCGGGCTTTCCCAAAGAAAGTTTAGCGGTGATCTACCAACATCATGAGCGTCTTGATGGTTCGGGTTACCCCATGGGGCTCAAAGGGGAGGAGGCGATTAGTTTGTTCTCACGCATTGTGATGGTGGTCGATCGGTATGATGATTTATGTAACGACCCCGATGTCGAGAAGCGGCTCACCCCGTCTGAGGCCTTGTCTCATTTGTTTGTCAAACACAAAGCCATGTTTTGGTCTGAGGCGGTTGTGGCCTTAGTTCGGGTGTTGGGTGTGTATCCGCCTGGATCGCTTGTCCTCCTCAGCAATGAATCCATCGGGATGGTCATCAACATCAATCTTACAAATCGTCTTCGACCGTTGGTCCTCCTGTTTAACGAAGAGGGACCTTCCGATCAGGCAGAGATTCTTGATCTTGAAGAAGATGAGGACATCACCATCTGTCAAAATCTTCGGCCCCGGGATGTCTCACAGAAGGCCGCGGAATATTTAAACCCTCGCAACATGGTGAATTTTCTTGCGGGAGATACGGCAACCGTATTCGCCTCTGCTTCTCACTGAGCTTTTCCCTCGCACGTTTTCCCCGTACCCGACCATACGAATCTTTTGCCTCCCTTTAGCGAATAATGTGCGTTTCAACGCCAAGTCCGTCCAAGGCTTTTAAACCTAGAAACCGCAGTTGGATCACAAAAGTCCGCGCAAGCTCTTAGGACCTGCGAGAAAATAACTTGATCAATCTCGCATCCAATCTTCGGGCCATCTTGGAACCTAGTAACAGCAGTTGGATCACAAAAGTCCGCGCAAGCTCTTGGCGCACCTGGCAAAATACAAAAATGTCTTATCACCACCGAGGTGACCACGACTTTTTGTATTTCACCATGCACCCCAATGTCTTACACGGCTTTTTTGCGCCCAACTGCTGTTTCTAGTGTAGTGTCCTAAACTCCCCGCATTAATGATAATGCCTTCCTCGCCCTCTCGACTTTTTCTAAAATCTTGTTGGCTGATTTCGTCCACACAAATGGCTTCGGATTACCATTATGATGGGCAATAAAGTCGTGGATCGTTGCTTCCAGTTCTTTGACCGACGTGAACACCCCGCGTCGTAAGGCCTTGTCGGTCAGTAACCCAAAAAACCGCTCCACCAGATTCAACCAGGAGGAGCTGGTCGGAATAAAATGCAACTGCACCCGCTTGTGGCGTTTCAGCCATTTTTTGACATTGTCATGCTTGTGGGTCGCATAATTGTCGACGATGATGTGGAGATCCAGTTCGGATGCGGTCTGTTTGTTGATCGTGTGTAAGAAGGATAAAAATTCCTCGTGACGGTGGCGCGTTTTGCATGCACCAATCACTGCACCTGTCGCCGCATTCAGTGCCGCAAACAGGGTACTGGTGCCATGCCGTTTATAATCGTGTGTCATCGTGCCGCAGCGCCCCTTTTTTATCGGGAGACCCGGCTGGCTTCGATCCAAGGCCTGAATCGAGCTCTTCTCATCCACACAAAAGACCACGGCCTTTTCGGGTGGGTTCAGATACAGGCCGACTACGTCCCGAAGCTTCTCTTCACAATGCGGATCGTTGCTCACTTTGAAGTGTGTATACAGATGCGGCTTCAGTCCCGCCTCCTGCCAGACCCGGTTCACGAAGGAGTGGGTCGTCCCCATGACTTGTGCCATGGTTCGTGTTGACCAGTGTGTGGCGCCCTCAGGTTTTTTCTGTGTCGTTTTCTTGATGATTTTTTGCCGTAACGTTTCCTGATCGACCGTCTTCTTGCCGCCGTGATTCGCGCCACGAGGCCGATCTTTGACGATACCCGCCATGCGAGACTCGGCATACCGTTTGCGCCAGCGTCCAATGGTGTTGATCCCGACTCCGAGGTGTTCGGCTATTTGGTAGCTGGGTGTGTTGGCCGCCGCCATCCGTATGGCTTTGGCTCGGGCCACCAGCCGTACCGGCGTCATTCGACTCAACGCGGCTTTGTCGAGTTCAACTCTCTCCGGCTCACTCAGTGATATGAAAATTTGTGCTGGCATTGCCATAACCTCCTGACCAATTGATTATGCATGCCATTATAGCATATCTCTATATAGTTTAGGACACTACACGAGGTTGAACGGGCCTCAATCGAAAAACCCTCACCATAGCTGTGCTATGCCTCGAGTTTTTCTCAATCGTTCCGTCCAAATCCGACCCAAATCTTGGCGCGATATTGATCAAGTTATTTTCTCGCAGGTCCTTAGTCCCAGTCTTCTTTAAGTTTGAAGTCTGAAGAAAAACAAAAAGACCCTGTCTTTTGCAACAACAAAGCCTTGAACGTTGATTGACCTGAGTTTTTTTGGAGGTTCGATTTCGTCAATAGTGAATTCTATCCCTTTCTTCCTGAGAAAGGAGAGAAGCGACCTGCTCAAAGAAGACTTCCAGTTCTTCTGGGGTCACACGTCGCCGTACGGGGCCGGCCGTTTTCTACACCAATGGTGCACTACCTGAACCAGAGTTCACCACAGATTTGTCTGACCAGGCGAATATTGTAAGTTTTCTTGTGAATCGAAGATGGCACGACCGAAAGGTGGTTTATCTACGAAGCCTTGGCTTCACCTTGCCACAGCAGATCATATCCCAATTCTTTCGTCTCCGAACACAGGGCCAACAACGCGTCAAATTTCTGTTTAAAAATATCATCGGCATGGGATTTTTCATGATCCTCAAACGAGCGCCAATAGGTCACGATAGCATAATGATCATCGCTGGCCTTGGAATCAGTGAATGAGCCTTCATCCGAGACGAAACCAGAGAACTTAAACACCTGCCCCGCGATAAAGCCCCCTTTCTCACCACCGTACCTTTCATTCACGACCATGCACATTTCTCCGACGGCCAACTCGACCTGATCGAAACTCACGCCGGGTTTGAGCTTGACAGTATTGAAGAGCATTTTTACCCCAAAGGGGAGTGTGATGGGACCGAACATGGCATCCTCCTGGCAGAAACCCGCCAACAATGCGGGTAGGCGTGATTAGGAAAATGAAAACCCTACACACTCTATTATACCACTGATCTCCACATTATTGCCGGGATCGCCATTGAATCATGTGTGTGAAATATCGATAGTCTTCAGGCTAACACAAACTAAACCCCATCCACGAATTGTCATGTTACAGTGCAACCAAAATCTCAAAATGTGGCAATACAAGACCTGACCCTTTATCTGACCCCTAATCCCTCCGCAAGACTGCGGGGTATTCACAGGATAAACGGAATGCTAAATCCCCCTAACCCCCTTTTCCAAAGGGGCACTTCAAAAGAACCAACCATGGTCCGCAAATTCTTCCGCATCCAGCAGCATGCCACCAACTTGACGATGTCTGTGTTTTGATGACGGTCCGTGGTTACGGAGGTGCCGAATCTCGCTGATTGGCGATTGTGGTAATGACCCGCTGCATCCCTGACACCACGCGGGCGAGGCGCTCGTAGTTGACTTTGTCTGGTGTATCTTCGGCTGTATGATAGGCGGGATAGCGAAACAAGGCTGTATCCGTCACCATGACGGCGGGAAACCCTTCCTTCCAAAACGCCCAATGATCTGACCACCCGACGCCGGGAATCCATCCCCAGAGTACCGCACCTTCTGAAGGAAACAGCACCTGCTGTCGAAAGCCGTCAATGACCGTTCGCACCCACCTCTCATTTTCCGTGTTGCTGACGAAAGCAATGAAATTTCCCGTGGATGGGTAGACGAAATTCAACGGCGGGGGATAGCTTTGACTTCCGGGGTTATCAGAATAATACCCAATCGTCTCCAAGCTGAACATGAGAACAATGGACTCGCCACGCTGTTTGCTCCGTTGGGCGTAATGGCGGCTCCCCATGTCGTCGGTTTGAAAGAATGGTGGCTCTTCGTTGGCAAACGCGACAAATCGTAACGTACGTTTTAATGGGCTCTGTCTAAACGCACGGGCCAAGGCCAGCATGGCCGCGACACCGGTGCCATTGTCATTGGCACCAGGACTTCCTTGGACCGAATCGTAGTGGGCCCCGATGAGAAGGATTTCATCCGGTCGGTCTGTTCCGAGAACTTCGGCCTCAATGTTTTCACAGACTTTCCCTTTCACCTCATAGGTTTGGCGTTGCACCTCATACCCGACGTTCGCGAGAGTGGACCGGATATACTCTGCCGCGGTAAGGAATTTGTCGTAGTGAAACAAATTCCGTTCCCCAATATCGCCAGCCAGGGTTTGGACATAGGAATGCAGTTCTTGCTCGAGCGCACGGAGTTCATCCGTTGCGGGGGGCAGCGGACCTTGGTAGCTTTCTCCTGGCATCCGTATCATGATTGTACATGCGGCAGCGGAGGCAACCACCACTAAACCACCGAGTGCCATCAGTTTGGGCAGGTTGGGCGATCGCATCCACGCATTCAACTTTCATATCCAGAATTGTTGAACTCATTGTCGCATAGAATGGACAAGAGATGAACAAGGTATCTAGGAGGCTGTCCGACATGAGCGGATCTACTGCGATTGTGCTGGATTTGGCCAGCTTTTCCGATCCTTTTCGTTGAATAGTCCCACTATTCGCCTCAAACGATCGAAAAATCTGCCTCAAACCAGCACAATCTCGCGACGATCCCTAATGTCGGACAGCCTCCCAGGACAGATCCCTCAGGACGAAGCCGTGGAACGATCCATTCAACAATACCTTCCTGTCGTAGGTCACAGTCCTAATTCGGCAGCAGCCAAGGCGTTTGACTGTGTGGTTGATCGTCTCGAGCTGTGGATGGAATCGAATCTGTCTTCAGTGGAGGAATGGTAGACAATCTTGGGTCTACTTGCTCGCGCGGATTGTTCTGGAAAAGTAGAAAATTCCCCTGACCTTCGTGAACAGGGAGGCGTGAGGCGGTGAGAAGAGGAACTTCGCCTTGCGCTGGACTATAACCTATCGCGGCTGGGGAGTCGCGGCTTGCAAGGCACTTGAGACTTGCTTGAGAGAATCCGCCAAACTATCAAGCTCAGCCCCTCTCCGCAAAAGCTCGCCTCGCAACCCATTCATTTGATCGACGTACTTATCACGTTCTTTCAAAACTACCGCATGGTTTTCAAGCATTTCTTGACAACGGTCTAACTCATTTCGCATTTCGGCGTACTTCACTTTATAATTTTTGGCTTCGCTCGTGGATTTGTCCAAATCCTGTGTGAGGGTAGCGATCCGATTCTGACAATCGCGTAATTCTGTCTGGGCTTGGGTTCGTTCTTCTTCACTGGCCTGGTATCGGACTCGAAGGTCCTGAATCGCCTCGGTCCAACTCCGAACTGCTCCTGGTGGTAAATCTGGAAGATTTGGAAGAGGCTTATCCTTGGCCAACGCATCCATGGCCCCGTGTATCCAATCAACAAACGCTCCAATTTCATGAAATTTGAAATCCACATTGCTCGACTCGGCCTGGGGCTCGCTTGCTGACTGATCACTGGGTATTTCTTTGACGGATTCTTTGGCAGGTTTCTTAGAAGGTTCTTTTACAGGTTCTTTTGCAGGTTCTTGCACAGGTTCCACCACAACTTCCTCCAGAGATCGGGATTGGAAATAGTGCAACAACACGGCAACACAATGTCGGCAAAACGGTTGTTCACTAGCCGGACACGAACACTTGGTGGTGAGAGTGCCACTC
>JADFRB010000123.1 GCA_022561525.1 Nitrospinota bacterium | reverse complement strand
CTGATACGGATGCCACCATTCTTATCCTGGGAGAGAGTGGTACTGGTAAAGAACTTGTTGCCAAAGCTTTGTTTGAAAACAGCAAAAAAAAGGATAAATCATTCATTCCAATTAATTGTGGGGGATTGCCTGTAAATTTGTTGGAATCGGAATTATTTGGACATGAGAAGGGAGCATTTACGGGGGCAGTGGCCAAAAAAATTGGGCGGTTTGAATTGGCGGATAAAGGAACGATTTTTTTGGATGAAATCGGTGAGATGCCCATTGAGCTTCAAGCCAAATTGCTCCGGGTTTTGCAAGAAGGCGAATTTGAACGTGTGGGCAATCCGCACACAACCAAAGTGGATGTGCGAGTGATTGCTGCCACCAATCGAGCGTTAGAGCAAGCGGTCAGGTCCGGAAGTTTTCGTGAAGATTTGTATTACCGGCTCAACGTCTTTCCTATAACAAGTCCGCCCCTTCGAGATCGAAAGGAAGATATCGGCGTATTGATCATGCATTTCCTGAAAAAGTTTTCGAGTAAAATCGGAAAAAATATTGAGAAAATCTCTCAAGAAGCCATGACTGCGCTGGAGGCCTATCCTTGGCCAGGCAATGTCCGGGAACTCGAAAACACCATCGAACGTGCCGTAATTTTGGCTCAAGACGCAGCGCTCACCCTCAACGACCTTCCCGAACTCCGTGCATTCTCGTCTGAAAAATCGAAGCCGCTTGAAGTTTCCTCCCCGACCTTTCACACCCTTGAAGAAGTCGAGCGTACTCATATCCAGCAGGTGCTCAAAGAAACCAAATGGGTCATCGAAGGTGAACGCGGCGCGGCGGCAATTGTAGGCCTAAACCCCAGTACGCTCCGTTCTCGCATGCAGAAACTGAAAATAAAGAAGCCACCTCTTCAGTCTTAAGTTCCGCGACTATCCACAATTAGGCTTTCTCCTTTTCTCCATCCACGACATGTCACAGGCCACGAAGTATCACGGCGGCCACAAAGATTTTTTATCGAACCATTTTTTGGTTACTTTTCCTAACTATTTGTTTTTAAATGAAAAATAGAATATTTCTTATTTTTTCATTTTGGCACATGGCTTGCTTTATTAATTTAATGAAACGTGATTAGAGCCACAACACAAGGAGCAACGCCATGAAACACACCACTTCATTCTTCATCGCCATCTTGATCACCGCGACAGTGTTGATGAATACCTCCACGGTTTTGGCTCAAGAATGGAGGGTGCTACTCGGCCAAGGGCTTTTTCAAACTGACCAACTTTCCCAAGAAATGAAAAAGACAGTCGGGCAACCAAATGATTGGCTGGCAACTCAAACACCCTTATTGAAAAACACACCCCTCATGAGTGAGGGCCAAACGCCAAGACCAGTCCAAGGGATCACCTTTGATTCAGAATATTCCCAAGTAGGTTCTTGGGCGCCACTACCTGGCCCCACGGGGAAAGAGAGTTTTACCCTTTTCTCCTTCTAACATTAATTGAACCGACGCAGGTATAGTTGAGATGGCCAAAACCCAAGGAAAGGTGGTTCATGAGCGAAGAGGAAAAAGAGAGAAAAGCAGATACCGCAACCTGTCTCCTGAATTTACACGCTCGTGAACTGTGTAAAAAAGCCAAAGAGGCATTAGAAAAGGCAAACAAACTTTTGGCTGAATCTGGGAAACCTCAAGACCCGGCCAAACAACGTGATGAGGAAAACAGATCATGAATCCAATACCTTTTAAAAACCCCAGACGTAAAAACTCGGTCGTGTCCATTGCCTGGACATTGGCTGCCACCTTCGGCCTGTTACTCGCTTCGCCAGTTTCGTCATCAGCACAAGAATTATTTGTGCTGTCAACGGAATCAGGATTGGAGTTGTATCAGGTTGGAAATTTGATTGAGCCGGATTTGCTCATCAACACATATCACTCAGCAATTCCGTCCAAGATACAGGCGGGAACGTTCAGCCTTCAACCAATCTCAGTACACGGAAAATTTTGGAAACCTCTCTTGGTACATTCCGGCCTTCAGACAACCCTCAACGGTCGAATACTCACAATGGCAGGTCGGATTGACTGGCAACCGACTTCAGGTGGGAATCCCCTAAGCGATGACCTTATTGCTTCTTTGCCTAAGATGACCTCGCAAACGGCTTCTCTACGATTATTGGCCCGATCTCTTCCAATGAAAAAATCCGAGAGCACCCACAAGGACTAAGAGAACCAACGGGACCGGGACAGCCGCCATTTCATCCGCCTGGAAATGGGTCAAGGCTGCAGCAATCATCGTCACCCCTAACAACATCACGCCATACAACCTCACTCGGGGTACCAGCAAAAGCCCCGCTCCACAGAGTTCTACCACGCCGGTGAAATAGACAAACCACGCAGGGTACCCCCATCGAACAAAACTCTCCATATGGTCTTCTGGCTGCATGACCTTTGAAAGTCCTGCTGCAATAAAAAACGCCGCGATGACGATCGCGAATATTACCATGCCAATCTTTTTCCAGTTGATCGCCATCTCGTGCACGGTCACCTTTTTAAAAAAAAGGGGCTTCATCAAATCGAGTGGGTCGATAGTATCGACCCACTCGATTTGATGAAGCCCCGATAAAGTAGGCAGCCAAAGGCACAGCGAGCCCAAGACCAATCACACACGCAATGCCACCGGTTACCCATTGGAGAAAGAGCGTCGCGATCCAACCGGGGTGTAAAATCCACCTTCGGGCTCATGCTGATCTGATTGTGTGGGATCGTCCATTGTGAAGCACACCTCCTGTGTGCATGGAGAAATTATTCTCCGGAATTGCCGGAACCAAAAGAGGCATCCTGCCTTGCGTGATGGGTTAAGGGATTATTCATTCCGTAGGGAAGAACATGGGATGTGGTTCCGAGAGTAGACAGTGATGCCCCTGCCTCCCCAAAAGGTTGAACGTCCCTGAGTCCAATCCCATCGACGATTCCATCAGGAGAAAAGCTAATAGAGAAGGATGATTGGTGCTGTTGTTTGGAAAGAGAAAGCGCACCAAATCCCGGGACATACTGCAATGGGTGAATTGAAGGGTTCGCTTTAGCATAGGCCCAAGACTCATAGGCCTGGGTATGGTCAGACGATAGTTGGATGTCCGTCGGGTTACCAAAGAGGTTCCGAACATCGTCTTCGGTTGTGACCCCAATGTGAATATGGTCAAGCCTGGTGGGATAGGCAATGCCGGGGTCTCGATGTAAGGCTGATCCAGACAGTCGATCACCGGCTGCGGTACAACCTGTCAGTAGAAAAATGAGAAAGATTACGACCAGGAGACTCCCCACTTTCTCTTAGGTAAAATTTTGTATACTGTACGCTTCGTACTCACTCACTTCAATGCTTTTTTCGATGTATTTCATGTCGCTCTCTTTAGCCGTGAAGCGTGAGCTGGAAACTGTGACAACTCCCGAGCGGCGAAATGATGGCCTGCTAGGAACGTGTTCCATATTGAAATCCGAGTTCAAAACTGAAATTCATCATTTTCTCTCAATCGTATGTTCATGTATTCTTCCGATGAACTTCCAGATTGAGTAGCCGATGAAGCGTATCCAAGACGGCCAACTTATCCGTTATCGACAGACCGCCCGCCTTCCTGATCACTAACCGGTCGTCCAGCGTAAACAACTTCATCCGGGAGTGTTCAATAGGGTAATTCGTTCATCCCATGGGGAAGATAGTCCGTTTCAACCTCAATATTGAAATTTTTTAAAGTTGACCTTGAATAAGATCGTATAGAGGACCGGCACAATCCGAGGGTCAAGACGGTTGCAAAGACCAAACCAAAGATGATGGAAATGGCCATGGGCTCCCACATAGGACCACCACCGAACCACAGGGGAAGGAGGCCACCGACGGTGGTAACGGTGGTCAAGATAATAGGACGCAATCGCTTTTGTGCGGACTCAATCACCGCGCGAGCCGGCTCCAACCCATTCTCCTCTATTTCAATTTGAATACGATCAAGCAACACAATCGCATTGTTGATGACTATCCCTGATAAGGCAATGACGCCCAAGAGCGTCATAAATCCAAAATACGATCGTGCGATGAGTAGACCCGCCACAACACCAATGATCCCAAGCGGAATGGTGAGCAAAATAATGAGTGGCCGCCTCACAGAGTTAAATTGCCCAACAAGGAGCAATACTATAAGTAATCCAGCCACGGGCAGCTTTGCGCCAATTGATTTCTGCGCCTTTCCAGATTTTTCGGTTTCGCCCCCAAATTCCCAAAAGTAGCCAAAGCCCCAATTCTTCTCCTGTTCCTCCAACCATGGTTCCAATTCCCTATTAACCTCTGTGGCCGTGAGACCAGGAATCAAACCGGCCTCGATCGTCACGGTCTGCAACCGGTTGCGACGTTTGATCTTGGCCGGCTGCCACACGATTTCTAGATCAGCCACTTGCCTTAACGGCACGGACCGCCCTGTCGCTTGGGAAAACACATTAATACTTTCCAGCTTTCCAATATCCTGCCGTTGAGCCCCAACTGAGCGAAGAATCACTGGAATGAGTTTATCGTCTTCACGATATTCTGTGGTTTCCAAACCCGTAAGAAACGTTTGCAGCGAGATCGCGATGTCCTGACTGGTCACACCGGCACGGAGCGCGCGAGGTTGGTTGATATCGACAATAATCTTTTTGGATCGCGCTCCCCAATCATCATCGATAAGTTTGGTTCCGGGAATGGACCGTATCTTGGCCTTGACCTGATCGACGAGATCAAACAACACGTCGATATCTTTGCCAGAGATTCGGACTTCGATGGGTGGCCAAGCTGGTGGTCCCATGTCCAGGGGTCGAATCGTGGCTTTGATGTCAGGAAAACGATTCACGCAAAACGCCTCTAATTCTTGGATTAAGGAGTCAATCACATCGCGGGAGGTCGCGTTGATCACCATATGTGCATATTCTGGTCGAGACTGCTCCGGGCTATAGGGCAAAATAAAACGCGGGGCTCCCTGGCCAATATAGGAGCCCCAATTGGTCACTCCAGTTTCGCGATCCGCGTTGACTTGTAAGTTGTCTAGAATAAACCTTTCAATTTCTTTGACCACCTTTTCAGTTTTTTCAATAGGTGTTCCCGTGGGCAATTCAATTTCTGCAGTAAATGTGGGGCGATCGTTTGGGGGAAAGAAAATATTGGGAATATAGGTGAAGCCTATAAGAGAAATGAAGAACACCCCTAACACTCCCGCCATTGAAAACCATGGGTGCCGGACCAGCATCAGCAGTATATTTCGGTATCGCACGTAAAACGGTGAATGAAAGGATTCGCCTTCCGGCTCAACTTTGACTTTCAAGAAATGAACACAGAGCAACGGAACCATGGTGAGGGATAACAACCAAGAGCACAACAGCGTAATGGTCACCACCTGAAAGATCGGGGCGGTATACTCACCTGCATTCGACTCTGCAAGATAAATAGGAAGAAAGGCTGCGGCCGTTGTGAGAGAAGACGTTAACAGAGGAATCTTTAACTCATTGGCAGAATTCACCGCCGCATCCATGGCCGGCATACCTGCAGCCATTCGAACTATGGTGGATTCTGACATGACGATGGCGTTATCAACCAAGAGACCTAGTGCAATAATGAGGGCCGCCAATGACATTTGATCGATACCAATACCGAAAAATGACATCACCATAAAATTCATCACGATGGCCATGGGAATCAGACTCGTGACGACGAGACCAGTCCGCAGACCTAATGTCAGCAGCATCACCCCACCAACAATAATCACTGCCTGGATCAAGTTTCCTGCAAAATCATCAATTTTTTTCTTCACCGCTCCGGGTTGGAACTGGATCGTGTCAAGCTCAATCCCGATCGGGAACTCGCCTTCCGCCCTCTTGAGGACCTCGTTGACCTGGTCACCGAGGCTAATCATGTTTCCCCCTTCACGCATCGAAATCGCCAATCCCAACGCCGGCTCTCCTGTCGCACGCATTTTCGTAGTGGGTGGATCAATATAGCCTCTCGTGATAGCCACGACATCTTCCAGGTAAATCATTTCCTTTGTGCCGGGAATATTAATGACGGCTCGTTGAATCTCTTCAAATGATTCAAAGTTTCCCGATGGCTCAAGCACGATTTTTTCTTCAGTCGTGGTGATGTCACCCCCTGGGATAATGATATTGGTGGCTTGGAGCATTTGCTGTAATTGAGAGGGTGAAATGCCGAGCTCGGACAGGCGGGCATTATTATATTCCACAAAAATTCGCTCGTCTTGTGCACCGGTGATGTCAACTTTGGCCACATCATCCAATCGTAGAAATTCATCGCGCATATCGTCGGCCACGTCCTTGAGCTCCCGATATTCGAATCCGTCGCCAATAATCG
>JADFRB010000122.1 GCA_022561525.1 Nitrospinota bacterium | reverse complement strand
CCGGCGGGATGGCCGATCGAGGTCGTCACGATTTACACTCTGAACGGCAAGGAGTTCGTTTTCCGTCTCGCGTTTCCCGTCTACGGCCTCAGGCCCAACGTTTACGGGAGATGTTTCGCAATGAACGGACCAACCACGCGAGTCACTGATACAGGCAGACGTTGCCAGAGAGAAATGGCGAGTTGGTATTTGGGGTTTTGAGGATTCATTTCCGGCATATCCTGGTTGTCGGGGAGCCAATAATGCCAATGATGCTGCACGGATTGTGCACCCCATTGTGCTTTGAATTTAAATGTCGAACTCCCCATGCTGGAACGTCCAAAATCAAACACCCGGTATCCTTGATCGCAGGCATATTGGAGGCAATTCCAATAGAGGAACATATTGGATTGTAAGTGATTGTATTCCCGAAGAGAGGATGCCCAGGGAATTTCCACACGATCGCGAAATCCGAGTAAAAACCCACCGGCAATCGGACGGGATGTCGAATCAGTCACAATGATCAAACGGGCCGTTTTCGGAAAGGCCTCCAGGATCAGCTGCATAAAGATCTTGCCATAGACGGGTGTCCCCAGATCGCGCATATTGTGCGCGAATACCGTATAGAAATCATCGAGCAACTCGATGCCACCCTCCTTCACCCCTAATCCATTCTTCTCTCCCTTCCGAACTTGGGAGCGAAGTTTTGGCTTAAAGCTTTTCATCAGTTCAGTTGAACTTGACGGCAAATCCAGCCACATGGACACCTTCCCTGTTTTCACCGGAAGATGCGGGTAATGATTCTCCAAATGCCGCAGCTCAAGATGATTCACGCCCAGTTCTTGAGCCAGAGCAATCGTACGTTCGAGAATTGGCTCAGCCAAAGATTCATCATTGACCAGTACTCCCCCATAATTGAAATACGGCATCGACCCTAAGAAATTACCAAACAAAGGGCTTTTCATGTGAACCAGAGGAATGCCTCCCAGCACTCTTCCGTTTTGAACGACCCCGACGACACACCATCGCTTGCCAAAGGCACGCTCAACAATGTGCCTCCAGATTGAAAGATGGTAGGGACTGGCACCTGGGTGTTCCGAGACAAAATGATCCCAAGCTGGATACTCAGCTTCGGTGAGAACCGTACAATCCGGAAAATGAGCTAGGCGTTCTGTGTTCATACCACCTGGCATGTTAAGAGTGAAGGCACAGCATGCTACCGGGATTTGCTTCGGGGCAGGAACGACTTGATGACCGAAAAGGCACGGGCGAGCCCATAGGTCAAATAGAGCACAAACAGTGAAGGAAGAAGAGAAGGGCAATGCGCACGGCGAGCGGTATTCAGCGCCAACACGACTGCCGGGAACACCAAGAAGGCAAGGCTCGGAGGAGTCATGAATAAACGCCCCTTCCACAGATCAACACCGATACCGAAACCGCACACAACCACAAGCAATAAGACATAGAGCGGATACCCGACACTTGGCAACTCATCGAGACGAAAGCCATGTGAACACATGCCTCGAATATTGCCGATCCCCCGCCACACCTCTTTTTTCCAAAAGGTGGCTAAGTCTTTGGCTTCCCCCCAATGGATAGCTTTCATAGTGGGATTGCAAAGGATAACCCCATGATTGGCTAATCGGTAACACAGGTCCACATCCTCTGCCGTTTCGAGATTTTCATTAAAGCCTTCAATAGACTGAAATGCCTCACGACGGACAATGAGATTCATGGACGGCAGCCAGGCAATGGGAAACGGTGTTGAAGGTTGACGACCTCTCTGATGAATATCCCACGCCTGCTGAACCCAGGTTGCTTCGTTGGGCACTTCTGGAAAGCATCCTGCCGCAACCATCATCGGATCACTGAGCGCGGCCATACTGTTCTCCAGCCATTCAGGAAATAATTCTACATCGGAATCCACAAAAGCCAAGAGATCGCCCTTGGCCATCCGTGCCCCACGATTTCTCAGGGCACTCACATGAAGGTGTTCAATCACTTCAAACGGGAAACCTAATTGGTGCAAGATCTGATGAGTGCCATCCGTAGACCCATTATCGAGGATAATCACTTCATCATCTGGCCCAAAACCGTGCAGCGCTGTAATGGACCGCACACAACGGGCAATGTTGGCTTGATCGTTATAGACCGGAATAATAAAAGACAGGCTGGGCCTACGAGCACCTTGTCTTTCCACTATTGAGGCACACACACCAACAGATGATATGGTAGAACCTGCCTGATTCATCGTATCGATCACCAATAGAGAGATATGGCTAGCTGGCCGTTACAATGATTGGGCAACGAGATCTCCAGCGTGATCATGGCGTGGAGCCCACCCATCCCCGTCAATAAATGTTCGATTCCACAGCTCCAACACCAGAAGATCCCAGAGGTGAGCCCCATGATCAACCTGATGGTGGCAATGCTCCGTCAGTAATTGCTCGATCCGTGAAGCGGAAAAGTAGCCTCGTTGCATCGCACGAGACGACAACAAGGTATCGTAGGCCATCTCTCGCAGGTCTTCTTGAAACCACCGAGACAACGGCACGCAAAAGCCCATCTTTGGCCGATCGAGAATCTCATCAGGAATCTCACCTCGTAGGGAAGCCTTGAGTAAATATTTTTTCTGATTCCCCGCCAACTTCAATTGTGCAGGTAGACTGGCTACAAACTCCATCAGCGTATGGTCGAGGAACGGCGATCGAGTTTCTAACGAGTTCGCCATGGTCGCGCGGTCCATTTTCACAAGAAGATCATCAGCCAAGTAGAGTGCGACGTCGACATCAAGCGCGGCATCCGTACAGTCTTCGGCATCACTCTCTGCAAAGGCTTGGACAAACAACCCTTCAGGATCACTATCAGCGACTAACGGGTAAAACGAATTGGCATATAACTGTCGTCGGTCGCGTGGGGTGAAATGTGCACCCCACGTGGCATATCGCCGTCCTGGTTCCTGTGCCAACACTTCAACCACCCGAGCAATTTTTTTGAACGGCTGTTTTTTCAACCATGCAGCCGGCAGCCCTTGAACCAGTGTTTCAAGCCCTTGCCAGAGCCCTAACGGAAGATAGTCGGCATTTCTAACGAATCGATCAGTAATATACCGATCATAGCCGGCAAAGTTTTCATCTCCCCCATCGCCATTCAGCACCACCGTGACATGTTGCCGGGTCAACTGAGCAATCGCATAACTCGGTAACGCCGAAGAATCTCCGAATGGCTCATCGAAATACCACACAAGACGAGGAAGGATGTCCGTCACCGGAGCATCTATCATTAATTCGGTATGATCTGTCCCGTTGTCTTGAGCGATCATTCTGGCATATTCCCGCTCATCAAATGCTGCATCGTTAAATCCGGCACAAAAGGTCTTCACAGGACAATTGGCCTTTCGGGCCATCGAGGCCACGACCGCACTCGAATCAATTCCTCCACTCAAAAATGCCCCCAACGGAACGTCGCTAATCATCCGGATACCGACCGCTTCATCCATTCGCCACTTGAATTCTTCTATCGCCTCTTGCAGGGAGAGGGAACGTTTGGGGGTATACCGCAACTTCCAATAACGCCCGATCTCGACCTGACCATCTTTGAGTTCCAGCCAATGGGCCGCAGGCAGTTTGTGAATGCCACGAAACGCCGTAAGTGGTGACGGGATATATTGCAACGCGAGGAAATGATCCATGGCGATGAGGTTGGGATCCGGCTGGACCGACCCTTCCGCCAAAATGGCTTTAATCTCCGATCCAAAAATAAATCTGTCCGAGCCCGCATAATAGTATAAGGGCTTCTTCCCCACCCGATCCCGTGCAAGAAACAAGGTGCGCCGTCTCGAATCCCAAATGGCAAAGGCAAACATGCCAAGGAAATGGGAGACACAGTCCCGTCCATATTCCTCATAGGCATGGACGATCACTTCGGTATCACTATTCGTGCGAAACAGGTGGCCCTTTGATTCCAGCTCCTGCCTTAGACTGTGGAAATTGTAAATTTCTCCGTTAAACGTGACCCAGATCGATCCATCTTCATTGGTCATGGGTTGATTGGCTTCTTCCCGAAGATCGATGATGGCCAGGCGTCGATGCCCCAAGCCAACATTTCTGTCCACCCAGATCCCACTCCCATCCGGCCCCCGGTGAATAAGAGTGTCCGCCATGGGCAGGATTTCGCTCTCCCTCACGGGACGATGATCGTCGAAATACACTTTGCCGCAAATACCACACATACGGGGTCCTACTTTCTCAAACGAAAATCTCCACACCAACCCTTTGGGTTGTGTTTGTGGCTCAGTTGTGATTTGGATTTACAGCGAACATCCGGCTCCGTGACCGGGTGAGAGATGACAGACACCACACATGTGACGGGAACTCACCCAATTGATGGGAGTAGATCAATAAACCAATTCAGCAAGTGAATCCTCTGCAAGGATTTCCGTTGCATCAAAA
Organism: Nitrospinota bacterium; assembly: GCA_022561525.1. Classification (GTDB taxonomy): domain Bacteria; phylum Nitrospirota; class Nitrospiria; order Nitrospirales; family UBA8639; genus Nitronereus. The sequence continues at coordinate 1,965 of JADFRB010000122.1, read as the reverse complement.
ACAGAGATCTGAGATAGGACATCTCAGATCTCTGTTTTCATGTATTCACGAAACAGGAGCAAGGAGCAACAGGTCACGTGGCAATTCCGCCAATGTATCCTGCCTTTTCGAGATACAAGACAACTTCCTGTGCCGCTTCCTCTGGGGTACAATCCGTTGTCTGAATAGCCACTTCTGCATCTTCTGGAACTTCATAGGGATCGGACACACCGGTAAAATTGGGGATTACGCCAGCCCGGGCCTTGGCATACAGGCCTTTTCGATCACGTGCTTCACATACTTCCAGTGGAGTTTTGACATGAACCAACACAAACCCTCCACCACCAGCTTCCGTCATCCGTCGCCCTTCCTTCCGAACATCATCGTACGGGGCAATGGGCGCACATATGGCCACACCTCCATTTTTGGAAATCTCGGCGGCCACAAAACCAATGCGTCGAATATTGATATCGCGATGTTCTTTGGAAAATCCTAATTCCGATGAGAGATGTTTCCGCACAACATCTCCGTCCAACAGAGTCACAGGACGACCACCCATTTCCATCAGCTTGACTAAGAGAATATTGGCAATGGTGGATTTTCCAGAACCCGACAAGCCGGTGAAAAAGATTGTCAAGCCTTTTTTATGTCGAGGTGGATGCGTTCGTCTCACCTCTGCAGCCACCTCAGGATAGGTAAACCATTCAGGTATTGTGCCACCCTCGGCAAGTCGGCGACGAAGCTCAGTGCCTGACAAGCTCAGGATTCTGGACCCATCAGGGGCTTCATTGAGGGGAATGTATTCATCTCGTTCCTCAAGATAGACCATTTCCTGAAATGGCACCATCTGTATTCCCAACTCTTCTTCAAATTTACACATAAGCTCTTGAGCCCCATAGGGCTCGTAGAAGGGGCGGTCTTGAGAATCCTTGCCTGGCCCTGCATGATCACGGCCCACAATAAAGTGGGTACATCCATAATTTTTCCGAATAATCGCATGCCACACGGCTTCACGAGGCCCAGCCATGCGCATGGCAAGGGGGAGTAAGCCAAGTTTCACGGTATGGCTTGGATAGCGAGGCAGGAGGGCCTGATAACACCGAACCCGCGTGTAGTGATCAACATCGCCCGGTTTCGTTAACCCGACCACTGGATGGATGAGCAGATTGGCCTCGGCACTTTTGGCAGCCTTCATCGTCAGAGCATAATGCGCACGATGCATCACATTTCGAGTTTGGAAGGCCACGACCTTTCTCCAACTCAGACGCGCAAACTCTTTCCGTAACTCCTGAGGCGTGTACCGAAATTCGCTAAAATCATGATGGAACGGTGGCTGTATGCACTCCAACTTTCCACTGACATACATGGGATGGGTTTGATCATAGAGATACGCCACCCCTGGGTGGTCTCGATTCGTGGAACCATAGACTGTCTGTGCTTCAATTGAACGATCGGGCTGCCACATTTCCTTAATGGTGATCCCCGCAAGCATGACGCCTTCCGGATCACGGAGGGCAAGAAAATCACCTGACGAAAGCTGGTTGGTCATATCTTCAGGTAGATCTAACACAATAGGCATGGGCCATAGAGTTCCATCAGCTAACCGCATTGAACTGCAAACCGAATCATAATTGGCCTTATTCATAAACCCTTGGAGAGGAGAAAACCCTCCACACATGAGAAGCTCAAGGTCGCACACCTGCCGAGCCGTGAGGTCCCAAGAAAGGCTTGTCTTTGATTGGGCCTGGAGGGTTACTGCCCGTTCAGAATCCACTACCAAATCCGTCAGATTTCCACCATGTGGTGACACAAGATTACGATTCATACTAACCCTCCTTACAGAACGATGTTTTTGGAATAAACTTTCATCATCGATACCCAGTCATGTTATGTTTTGAAACTGGCATAAAAAGACAACTTCTCTAGGAACCGGTCCGAGATTAGCGATCGTCACAATTGTGGTCTGGTTTAAGTCAGACATTTCGA
>JADFRB010000121.1 GCA_022561525.1 Nitrospinota bacterium | reverse complement strand
TGGGCCTGTTGAACCTAAAAACGGCAGTTGGATCACAAAAGTCCCCGCAAGCTCTTGGCGCACCTAGCAAAATAAAAAAATGTCTCATCACCACCGAGGTGACCACGACTTTTTGTATTTCACCATGCACACCAATATCTTTCACGGCTGTTTTGCGCCCAACTGCCGTTTCTAGGTGGAATAATTGGCAAAAGATCCAAGAACTTCCGTTCCATATCACCCATATGAAGACACAGCAGGGTCCATGGGAGATGTTCAAAAAGGCGCGCTCAGGCAAGGCCGCAGGCGCTTTGGCGCGCGGAGCCGTACGTCAGTACGTGAGCACGACAAGGGGCCGAGAACGCTGCTGACGTCCTTTTTCAACATCTCCCTTCAAGGGGTCAATTGCTTGACTTAATACCCCCCCAAAAGTACTATGGGCTTCTAGGTCTTTTTCCACGGGAATTTGATTAGAAACCCTTTCCTTACAGGTACTTATGGCAATTCGAGTCGGCATTAACGGATTTGGACGAATTGGGCGGAACATGTTCCGGGCTTCCTTTGGAGACCCTGATATCCAATGTGTGGCCATTAATGATTTGACTGATTCCAAGACCCTCAGCCATCTGCTCACCTATGATTCTGTCCATGGGCGGTTCCAGGCAGAAGTCCAGGCCAAACCGAACCAACTCCTGGTCAATGACCAATCAATAGAAGTACTGGCTGAAAAAGACCCTAAACAGCTCCCGTGGGGGAAATTAGGGGTCGATGTCGTCATTGAATCCACCGGTCGCTTCACCGATCGCGAAGGTGCCAGCCAACATCTCTCCGCAGGGGCTTCTCAAGTCATCATCTCAGCTCCAAGCAAAAATGCCGATCTGACCGTGGTGTTGGGCGTCAACGAAAAGACGTATGACCCTAAAAACCATTTGGTCATTTCCAATGCCTCCTGTACAACAAACTGCCTGGCGACCGTCGCCAAAGTCCTTCTGGAAAACTTTGGGATTCATCATGGCTTCATGACCACGATTCACTCCTATACCAATGATCAACAATTACTCGACTTGCCTCATCCTGATCTCCGTCGTGCACGGAGTGCAGCACTATCCATGATTCCGACCTCGACCGGTGCGGCCAAAGCCTTGCACTTGGTCATTCCGGAATTGAAAGGGAAAATGGATGGCATCGCCATTCGTGTTCCCACACCCAACGTTTCATTAATCGACTTGGGAGTTGTCACAGAACGGGACTGCGAGGCCGACGAAGTGAATGCCGCATTTGCCAAAGCAGCTCAAGGATCGCTCAAAGGGATTTTAGGCTATTCTGAAGCTCCGATTGTCTCTATCGACCTCAATGGCTGTTCAAACTCTGCCACGGTTGATTCACCATTGACCACGGTCATGGATCGTCGATTTGTCAAAGTCTTTGCCTGGTACGATAACGAATGGGGTTATTCGTGCCGTCTTCGTGACTTGGTCAAATTTTTAGGGGCCAAGAACTAAAACGTAAGTCTTTTCTGTCCCCTCCGTGTGCAGGGAGCTAACCATGAGGGTAGAAAGGATTCCTCGTGCGTATCACCAAAAAAACCATTGATCAGGTGGATCTTCGCGGGAAGCGTGTCATTATTCGGGTGGATTTTAATATACCCCTGGATGATTCACTGCAAATTACCGATGATTCTCGCATCCGCGCCGCATTACCGACCATCAATCACACCATAGACGAAGGGGGAAGCGTCATCCTCTGCTCTCACCTAGGGCGGCCGAACGGGAAACCCTGTCCTGAATTAAGCCTAGCGCCGGTGGCCAAGCGTCTCAGACGTTTCCTCGGAAAAGATGTCATTTTTGCTTCGGACTGCGTAGGCCCAAAGGTGAAAAATCTCGTGAGCCAAATGAAACCAGGCGACGTCCTCCTCCTTGAAAATCTTCGTTTTCATCCTGGGGAAGAAGCCAATGATGAGCAATTCGCCTCGGAGCTCGCTTCCTTAGGTGACGTGTATATCAACGAAGCCTTTGGTACGGCACATCGTTCCCATGCCTCAATAGCCGGGATCACAAAATTCATCAAGACCTCCGCCGCCGGCTATTTGATGAAACGGGAAGTCGAATACCTTGAAGGTGCGGTGGAAAATCCCGTACGACCCTTTGTGGCAATTCTTGGAGGAGCTAAAGTCTCCGGCAAAATTGGTGTCATTGAGAATTTAGGCAAAAAGGTGGACAAGGTCATTATCGGTGGCGGGATGGCCTTCACCTTTATCAAAGCCCTGGGCATGGAAATCGGCCGATCCCTCGTCGAAGAGGATATGCTGGATTTTGCCAAAGGCATTCAACAACATGCCATAGATCGCGGGGTAAAATTTTATCTGCCGGTGGATTGCGTAATCGCCGCCAGTCTCGATCCGGGAGCGGAAACCAAAATTGTCACGACCCAGGAAATTCCGGAAGGATGGTATGGATTGGATATCGGCCCGGCTTCGGTGAAATTGTTTTCTGAAGCCGTTCAAAACGCCAAAACAATTTTATGGAATGGCCCCATGGGCATGTTCGAACGAGATGCCTTTGCGCGCGGGACACAAGCCATGGCTCATGCTGTGGCTAATGCCTACGCCCTGACGATCGTCGGCGGTGGCGATACCGCCTTAGCTGTCCATCGTGCCGGGGAAACCGACAGCATGTCGTTTATTTCTACCGGTGGCGGTGCCGCACTCCAACTTCTTGAGAAGGGGGAAATGCCCGGCCTCGCCGCTCTGCCAAATCGTTAGGTTCTGCGCAGAAACACCAGGTGTTCATTCTGAATTTAATTCCTTCAGTTTTTTCGTACGCAACTCATGAGAACTCGCCTCATTGCCGGCAATTGGAAAATGCACAAGACCGCGACGGAAGCCGTGGAGTTTGTCTATGAATTCCGAAAGGTCGTGCCGATTTCACCCACCATCGACATTCTCTTAGCTCCCCCGTTTGTCAGCCTGTATGCCGTTCAACAGGCTATGACAACTGATGATCGGTTTGCGCTGGCGGCACAAAATCTCCATTGGGAGGCTGAGGGAGCCTTCACAGGCGAAATCTCTGGTGCGATGTTACAAGCCCTAGGCTGTTCCTCTGTAATAGTTGGTCATTCTGAACGCCGGCAACTGTTCAGCGAGAGTAACGAAGAGGTGAATAAAAAAGTGAAAGCCGCATTGAAGCATAAATTGCTTCCAATTGTGTGCGTTGGCGAAACGTTAGAGGAACGCGAAGCCGGACACACGCAAGCCATCGTCAAAGATCAATTAATCAAAGGACTATCGGGACTCGATGTCGAAAACATTTCCACGATCACGATCGCCTATGAACCCGTTTGGGCCATTGGAACCGGACGAGCCGCCACGGTTGAACAAGCAGAAGAGGTTCATGCCTTCCTTCGCTCGATCGTCACTTCTGAATGGGGATCAGTCGCTCAAGATGTTCGAATTGTGTATGGGGGAAGCGTGTCCCCCCAAAATGCTGAGGCCTTGTTCCACTGTACAGACATCGATGGGGCATTAGTAGGAAAAGCTTGTCTTGACCCTACCAGCTTTGCTAGTATTTGTCGTCTTGCAGCTCAGGCTTCTTATTAAACATTCAAGAATCTAAAAACATGTACACCATCGCCGTCATCGTTCACCTCTTTGTTTGCTTTCTCATGATTGTCTCTATCCTGCTTCAGGCCGGCAAAGGGGCCGAAATCGGCGCGGCGTTTGGCGGATCAAGTCAAACGGTCTTTGGAAGTCGAGGGCCAGGCACGTTCCTCAGCAAAGTCACAGTTGGTACGGCGATCGTCTTTATGCTCACATCCTTAACTTTGGCCATGCTGTCGAGACAAGAACATGCTTCCTCCGTAATTGATGTTCCATCCACTTCGAGTGAGTCAATACCTACGCCAGCTTCGACACCCCCTACCACCGAAACTTCCTCCGAAAAACCGGCTGAGCCTTCCGAATAACCAGCCCAAACCAACCTTTTTACTCCACATACGTCCCATAAACTCGAAATTCGAGTTTCGGATTTACTCTATGGTTCTTCCGCCATCCGCTGAAAGAACGGAAGTTGGGTTAATCGGAATAGCCATAAAGGAAGGAACGAAAGACAGGGCTTGGCCTAATGTTAAACGGATACCAGCCAATTCAGGTGAGTCGGATCATTGCCTTTGACGATATCAAAATACGCTTGTTGCAGAAGCGTGGTCACAGGTCCTCGTTTGCCCTCGCCGACGGCCCGATCATCTATCTCTCGGACTGGCGTCACCTCGGCTGCGGTCCCGGTTAAAAACACTTCATCCGCCACGTACATGGCATCCCGAGTGAATCGTTCTTCGACCACGGGAATGTTTCGCTCCTGAGCCAGCGTCATGATAGCATCACGGGTGATGCCTTCGAGAATGGAGGTCACCGGAGTCGTTTTCAGCACGCCATTTTTCACAATAAAAATATTCTCGCCGGTCCCCTCAGCGACGTATCCCTCGGTATCGAGAAGAATGGCCTCATCATAGCCTAAGTTTTTCGCCTCACATTTTGCCAGGATGGAATTAACGTAATACCCTGAGACCTTAGCACGCGTCATCGACACATTCACATGGTGGCGAGTGAAGGATGACAACTTAGCCCGGATGCCCTGCTCCAACGCATGTTCTCCTAAATACGTCCCCCACGGCCAAGCCGCGATGCTTAATTTGATCGGATTGTTTCCTGGGAACAGTCCCATTTCCCCATAGCCCACGTAGAGCAAAGGGCGGATATAGCACGACTCCAACCGATTGACGCGAACGGTTTCGATAATCGCCTCCGACACCTCTTTCTTACTAAATGGAACTTTCATGGCCATGATGTGGGCTGATTCGAACAAACGGTCAACGTGCTCGTTCAATCGAAAGATGGCCGACCCCTCCCTGCCCTTATAACAACGAATGCCCTCAAACGCCGCTAATCCGTAATGCAGGGCATGAGTGAGGACGTGGACTTTCGCCTCATTCCAATTCACAAATTCGCCATCCATCCAAATTTTGTCACTTGCGGTAACCATGTCTTGCCATTATCCTTAAACTAATTGATCTGCCACGAGACAAACAATCTAGTCGCGTATATAGCCCAGGCGACAAAACTCTGTCAATCAACAAATAGGGTAAACTTATTAGACCGAGTGGGTTGACAGAATCTCAATCTGCATGATATCCCTTTTAAGATTGGGAGGCTACGAACCTTATGTATGCAATTCTTGAAACAGGTGGAAAGCAATATCGAGTGGAGCCAGGGGCCACCCTTGAAGTTGAATTACTTCATGCCGAAGAAGGGCAAACTCTTGAATTAAAACCAGTGCGGTTTATTTCGGGGGATGATGGGTCCACCATTGGACAACCTGAAGTTGACCAAGCCCATGTCAAAGCCACCGTGGTAAGAAATGGCAGAACCCGCTCCATCACCATATTTAAGAAGAAACGGCGGAAAGGGTATCGGCGCACCAAAGGACATCGCCAAGGTTTCACCCAAATCCGGATTGAAGAAATTATTGTAGGCTGACAGATAGAGGATTGAGGAGGCCCCATGGCACATAAAAAAGGCGGCGGATCAACACGAAACGGGAGAGATAGCAATCCTCAATATCTTGGCGTTAAAAAATACGCGGGCGAACAAGTCAAGGCTGGCAATATCTTAATGCGTCAACGTGGAACCAAATTTCACCCTGGGCTTAATGTGGGAATGGGCAAAGACCACACCCTGTTTGCCAAAGCCCACGGAATCGTCAAGTTTGAGGGCTATGAAGCCCGAAAAAAAATCAGCGTGTACCCTTCCGCGTAATACCTTCCTGTTTTACCCTTCGTTCCTCTATAATCCTCCTATTCAGTTTTTCCTTTATTCCACGCGGAAAAAGTTGAATAAATCCGAAATTCGAATATCGAAATCCGAAACAAATTCTAATGACAAAATGACCAATACCAAAACACCGAAACATTCAGGACGACCTTTTCAGGGCAATTCCGCATAAGTCAGAATAATCCGTTTAAAACATTCGAGTTTGGGATTTCTGATTTGTTTCGGATTTCGATATTCGAATTTCGAGTTTAAGACACGAACGAAATCACAAACCGATTCAACATAATTTTTGCGCGAACCCTCACTCATGTTTATCGATCAAGCCAAAATCTATGTCAAAGCCGGAAACGGTGGCAAAGGCGCTAGTAGTTTTCGCCGAGAGAAGTATGTGCCGCATGGTGGACCCGATGGGGGCGATGGCGGGAACGGAGGGCACGTGGTTTTACGAGCCGCCACCCGAGCCACGACGTTGCTGGACTTGAAATATCTTCGCCACTACAAAGCCAAACATGGACGCCCGGGAGAAGGTACCAATAAACATGGACGCAACGGCGGCAACGTCACAGTGACCGTGCCAGTGGGAACCATCATTAAAAACCATGAAACCGACGAAGTCTTGGCGGAC
>JADFRB010000120.1 GCA_022561525.1 Nitrospinota bacterium | reverse complement strand
AGATGAGGCTTTAGTTTTTTGGGAAACAATTAAATCTATCCTATCAGCACGGCTTTAAGAGCACCGTTCTTCCCGGCCTCTGCGCGAAATCAACCAGAATATTACGGAAATTTTTGCGAATAGGTCTTCTTAAATGATTTCACGTATTTATTTAATGTTCGGCATGAAAATGTCTACACTTCTTAAGCCAATTGGGCTGGTGATCAAAAGAAGATGCATAAGTATTCCTCTCTGTGCGACATCTTCTAGGGGTATTTGTCATGACGCATTCTTGGATGGTACCCCCCTCTTTAGGGCTACGGAAAATTCCTGATTGTAAATCCTTACGTTCATAGTTTATAACACTTCCCAGATTCTGGACCACCGAATACGATAGAATTTCCTTCAAACCACCAGAGGAGGAAATCGATGGCTGGAATTCGAAAACGGCATTCACAACACATCAAAGTGAAAGTGGTATTGGAGGCCATGAAAGGGCAGCTGACAACGGCAGAGTTGACATCAAAATATGGCGTGCATGCCAGTCAGATCATGACGTGGAAGAAGCGGGCGTTGGCAGTACTGCCGGAAGCCTTCTCCCCTGTCAGAAAACGATCGGACACGGAACAGCAAGCCTTGATCGATGAACTGTACAAGCAAATTGGCCAGCTGACCGTGGAGCGTGACTGGTTAAAAAAAACTTCTGCCCGCTTCAGTGGCGAAGAAGCGCCTGTGGCTCGACCGAGAGGCGAAGGCGTTGAGCCTTCGTCGGCCATGCCACTTACTGGGCGTGAATTGGTCAAGCCTGCAGTATCAGCCGAAAGGGGAAAGTGAGTTGACCCTGTTGCTGCTGCATGCCCTTGATGAGCAGTATACTCGCACTCCGTTTTATGGGGTTTGCAAAATGACGGAGTCTGTCCGGCAATGAGGGTATCCGGTCAACGAAAAACGTGTGCGACGTTTGCTCAGGCAGATGGGCCTGGAAGCGGTATATCCCAAGCCGAAGCTCAGCACGAGCCATCCGGAGCATAAGGTCTTTCCGTATCTCCTCAGAGGCGTACCGATTACTCGCTGCAATCAGGTCTGGAGTACCGATAGCACATCTAGTCGGCTAACCAAAGGCTTTGTCTACCTGATGGCCATTCTGGATTGGTATAGTCGCTACGTACTGACGTGGGCATTCAGCACGACGCTCGAAGCGGAGTTTTGCATCGAGGCGCTGGCCGAGCGCTTGGAGCGGTCCCACTGTGAGATTTTCACTAGTGATCAAGGCAGCCAGTTCACCACCACGCGCTTCACAGAGTTACTGCTCGCCCAGGACATCCAAGTGAGCATGGATGGTCGTGGCCGGGTCTTCGACAACATCTTCGTCGAACGGCTCTGGCGGACGGTGAAGTATGAAAAAGTCTACCTCAGTGACTTTCAGAGTGTGCCGGAAGCCTATACGGAACTCAGGACCTATTTCGAATTTTATAATCACGAACGGTTGCATCAAGCCTTAGACTCCAGGACCCCGGCGCAGGTGTACGGGACGGCTTAGAGTCGGGCAACCCGAGGAGGGCTCAGCCAGACAGGGGAGGAGGCATCGTCGAGGGGCCGTGGGCAAGACGAATAAGAAGTAATTATACTTAGTAATGACTCATGAAATTCTATCTTAAAAAGCTCTGACTTTGGTCTTGACAATGGGGAGTACCATAGAGGAGTGCCTTGGGTGATAACTCTATAAAATACAAGGATGGGAAAAATGAAAGCGACTCAGGTATTACTCACTCTGTTATGTGTCGTATTACTCAGTAGCTGTGCCCAGACGCGTCAAGCTCGAAGTGTGGAAAAGACGGGTTTTCTCGGTGATTACTCCATGCTGAGGGAGGGAGGTAAAGGAGAGGCACTGTTGGTCTATCGCAATCCCAAAGTCAACTGGACATCCTATTCCAAGGTGATGGTTGAGCCCGTGACTGTCTGGCTGGGGAAAGATAGCCAACTCCTTGATGTTAGTCCGGAGGACCGGCTACGCATGGCAAATGATTTGTGGTCAAAGCTCATTGAGGTGCTAAGGAAAGACTATGAAATCGTCCATCACCCAGGCCCAAGAACCTTGCGAATCCAAGCGGCCATTACGGAAGCAGAGGAGTCATCCATGGTGTTGGACACCGTGTCCTCAGTGGTCCCACAGATGCGGGTGATGTCTGAAGCGAAATATCTGGTGACAGGGACTGCAGGGTTTGTAGGCAAGGCTAGTGCCGAAGCCAAAATCACTGATGCCCAAACTGGCGAATTACTGTTAGCTGGGGTGGATCGACGAGCGGGGTCTAAAAATGTTCGGGGGGCGTTAAACAGCTGGAATGATGTGGAAGAAGTACACGCCTATTGGGCCTACCAAGTCGGTTATCGCCTGTGCGAGTTGCGAGGCATGACGTTAGATTGTATTCCCCCTGAAAAGGCCATGAAGAAATAATGGGTTCAGTGTGTTTTGGAATACGGTCTTTAAGTTATTCAATATATGGGACTGTTGAATATTTCACTCCAAAGGCCAATACAAGCCCATGATAGGACGGACAACATCAGTGGGAGGGAATGTTCAAAAAAGCATGCCCTGAGTCTTTCCGAAGGGTCCTCCAGCAAGGCCGCAGCCCTTTTGACGCGCGGAGCGTACTCTCAGTACGTGAGCGCGAACGCCGCGAAGAGCGGCAAGTCTGTGAGCCCGAAGGTTCGGCAAAAAGGGCGAGAACGTCACTGGCGGCTTTTTTAACATTCCCTATATTGAAGAAGAATATTTGGATATTCGTATGAGATGGGCCTTGGTTTGGGCGCTATTAATATTCTTGTCCCCCAACTTTCTTCTGGCCGAGATAGCTGTTGACGAATTACCCGATATTACGGGGGGCGTGATTCCACTTCTCTCCTTTGAAGTCAGCCAGGGTGGAGAACTATTTTCGAGTGGACGCATGTCATCACGTGGGGAGATATTCTACGTGGTCCGCTTGAAGAATCAAACGGGCGACCCGGTTCTGGCTGACCCCCTAATAGTAGTCGTGGAACGAATACAAAACATGTCGAACTTTCGGGATGTCACATCCAGGCTGGAACTACCCGGAGTTCATGGGGAAACCGAATCGGGAAAACCCTATTACCGTGTACCCATAGGAGAAAAGAAATTCCTGGCTCCATTTTCAGAGAGCCAACCCTTCAGTCTGGAAATACGAAATCCCAATTTGTATCGCCTGTATCCTCCGGTACTCCGTGTGAGGGGACTACGAATCACGGCTGCCCAGATGCATCAAGATGCTCTTGCAAACTTGGGGATGGAATCTTTCCAGTAAGGGATGCTGATCCGGAGGAAAGGAAGTCTTGTAGAGCCAAAAAGAAGGTTCTTGGGAAGGTGCCATTTAAAATCAATTACAAAGAAATTAAAGTAGGTGTGTCCATGCAAGCTACAACATTGTCGTGGAATTCAGCCGACATCAAAATACTCACCCTGGTTATGATCATTGGGATTACAGTTTTTTGTTTCTTCCTTGGCGTTCCAACCTTGATCGCGCAATCGTGGTTATTATCTCCCCCACCCATCAGTGGTCGGACCGTAGAGCGGGACAGCATCCAACCTGCCGATGTGCTCGCACGTGTTCAATTATTTCTTCAACAGCTTGCGAGTATTCGCATAGAGATGGGAAAGCCCCAAGATACTCGCCAAATGCATTTGGCGACAAATGCCCGTCCCCATGAAGTGTATTTTCAGGCGCTAACTTTGTACATTAAAGCGGATCGGTTTGCGTTGGAATTGACAGGAAGTACAGGCCTCAAACCGATACCCGTTTCAGCGGAAGACATTAGTCCATACCATGTGTGGCTATTAGTCAATGCGGCCTATCGCCGGTTATTAGTCATTAAAACGGAACTCAATATTCCTGAATCTTTCACGGAAAGACCAAGTCCTGCCACGACGACTCCCACGGAAGTAGGACGAGCGATAGTCCAAGCCAATCGTCAACTGAACGTGATGCTGCAGCGGCGGTTTTCCCCCAGTGAGGTTTTCCAACAGCTCGAAGCGGCGCGGAATTATGCACAGGCTCTGCTGAAAGGATTCGGCAGGAATCAGGAGTCTTCATCCCTTCCACCATTCCAACGAGGAAAAACTCCTACAGATGTTTTCTTGCAACTCATACGCTGCTTTGAACAGCTTGAAGAGCTTGCCAAAGTATCGGGCGTGTCGATCCTGCATTTAGATGGAACTGCTGCAAGGAAGGTGATGCCAGAATTTCAGGTTCAACCGAGTGATGTGTATGATTTAGCCACCTTACTACTTTCTGACCTAGCATATATTCATGGAAAAAAGAACCGTGAGCATACGCTGCCAACCGTTCCCTTTCCGGGGACAAAGTTTCCCTCCCATGTGTTCCAACTTGCCAGAGGGCTCCAGGGGCAGCTCGATGAATTATATGGGCTCGCTCGGGAAAATCCTGACTGGTTGTCTCATTAAGAAAGCCCAGACGGTTCATGGAAGGATAAAGAGAGCCGTACAGGCGTCTGATAGAAGTTTGGATGTTATCCTATCGATACTGATCACCCCTCTTTTCGCAATATCCCTACAGGATACATGGGCTTCAGGGTGCGTATAGAATACCCTCAGGTACATACGGACTTGAGTTAAGGTAAACGCCCAAATTTCTTACCAGCAAAATCCGATTTTAACTGAAAACTATTTTACATATCTCTTTCTTTTCAATGGTTTCCTAGTCTACAATCTTGAGACTGTAACCCAAAAATTTATACCACATTTTTCATGGAGGTTTTTATGAATCGGTACCTTAAGATTACCCTTGCTGTTTTGTTTATTGGTATAGCGCCTGTGTTGCTGTCTGGTTGTGCGACTCCTGCAGCGAAAACGGGGTTTTTGAAAGATTACTCAAAGTTGAAACCCCATCCGGACATCGATGGCCGTCATGTTTATGCCAATCCCAATATGAATATCGGAGACTATTCCAAGTTTCTAGTTGACCCGGTTGTGGTGAATTTATCCGTAAAGGGGAAAAAGCACACGGACGATCCTGAGAAACTGGCTGAACTGGCTCAATATTTCCATGAACAAATTGTGCATCAACTCGAACAGGGTTATCGAGTGGTCAAGAGTTCGGGTCCGGGAGTCGCCCGTGTGCGTGTCTCCATCTCCGATATCGTGAGAACCAAAGTCGCGCTCATGATCCATCCAGCGACCAAATTGACCGGCGCGGGTTTAGGCGAAGCGGGAATGGAAGCTGAATTGGTCGATTCCGTCTCTGGCAAAACTATTGCCGCAGCCATTGACCATCAGAGCGGGTCACGACTGGATCTTTTGGGTGGTTTTCAATTTTACAGCCATGCCAAAACGATCATGGAAAAGTGGGCTAAAGACCTGAAGATATTCATAGATAAGGGTCACGGAAAGACTTCTAAGTAAGCGATACTTTTTCCTATCGAGAAGTAAACGTGAAAAAAGAATAAAGAGTTTCATGAGCAGATAACGGCTTGATCGACGATTCAGGGGGGGAAGGAACTATTCCAACCCCCCCTTCGTTTTTTGGGGTAATTATTGGGAAGGTCCTTCAACCTATAGGTTGATTGAAAAGTAAAAACTAAGTGAAGCGGATGGATTTAAGGAGATTCACCTTAACCAAACCACCCAAAATACACGTGCGGCTCGCAAAGAGTTGGTCGCACAACTAAAAACCGAGGATGGTCCAGTAACCGTGCGACCTCTCTAGCACATCTTGGTTGATACCTGAGAACTACGGGCCACATAAGAGTTGAGTTTTAATGGAGCTCAAAATGCATTCAATCCACTTTCAGACACGTTCTCCAGTATTAAGAATTCTGTTTATTCTTTCGGCCACAGTTTTTCTTGGCGGCCTGCCAGCACAGGCCCAAAAAGCGGAATCACATTTTGAGGTTCCAGGTGCAATACGGGCCTCAGATGTGTTGCCCAGGGAAATGCTGCGAGGCCCCTATCATACAGTGCAGGAACACGTTGTGACGTATAACGGCTTCACCCATCACTTTAGGATTGACTCGAAATTCGGACGTTTTAAAGCAACCGGAAATGGCATGGTTCCCGTGCGGATTCAAGAAATCAACGCCATTGCCAGGCTGGAGAAAATGAAAATTTCTGATAAGTTTTTGGATGGAATAAAAGGATCGGGAGGCACATTATTGGAAAGTACAAAAAATCTGGTGCTTCATCCAGTGGATACTGTGGGAGGTTTCCCCTCCGGACTCTACAATATCTTCGCAGATATCGGAGTGGTATCGGTAAAGTTATTAAAGGAGAAGCGTCTATTGGAGGAGCCACCGTAAAAGTCGGGGATGCACTGGTGGGATTTTCCCGGAATAAGCGCGAATTGGCCTTTAGTCTTGGAGTGAATCGATTTTCTGACAACAAGGTATTGCATGAATATCTCAACAGCGTGACCTGGGCCACTACGGGGGGAACTTTTACCATAGACTTGGGAAAGAT
>JADFRB010000119.1 GCA_022561525.1 Nitrospinota bacterium | reverse complement strand
GTTGTATGCCAATCCCTCCATGACTCGACTCATGGAGCAAGCGGGATTTCGTGAAGAAGGATTCTCCGCGGCATTGCCCACTGATGTGCAAGCAATCGTGGAACGATGTTTGACCCTCGGGGTGTCCGAACACGATGTCGAGGTCGATGTGGGAAGGAAGCAATATGCCTGGTTGTTTTGTCCGTTAAAAGATTTACAGCTTGTTCGAGGGTATGGCATTGATATCACCGAGCGGAAGCAAGCTGCCGATGAACTTGGAGCGTTTGTGGAGGTGTTAGGCCAAAAGAACCATGAGTTGGATGAGGCTCTTACCAAGGCCGAGGCAGCGACCCAAGCCAAAGCCGCCTTCCTCGCTATGATGAGCCATGAAATTCGCACCCCGTTAAATGGGATCATTGGTATGACGTCCCTTCTGACAGACAGTTCCTTGACCCCCGAACAACGCGAAGATGCCGATACAATTCAGAAATCCGCTGAAGGGCTCTTGAGGATTATAAATGATATTTTGGATTTCTCGAAGATCGAAGCCGGGAGATTGGATTTCGAAGTCATTGACTTCGATCCGCATACCTTGCTTGAGGATGTCTTGGACTTGTTGGCGCTGCGGGCCCACGACAAAGGGCTGCATTTGGCCGGGCGGGTCCTTTCAGATGTGCCGTCCTGTCTTCGAGGTGACCCCATGCGGTTGCGGCAAATTTTCACCAACCTCATTGGGAATGCGATCAAGTTCACTGATCACGGGGAGGTTGTCGTTGAAATCCATGCAAGGGCTTGTGACACGATCAACGAATCGGAAAGTGGTCCCGAAGGGGAGGACCTGGTGATGCTGCATTGTACCGTTCGTGATACGGGAATCGGGATTTCTCCGGAAGGGCAACGGCGGTTATTTCAGCCATTTTCTCAAGCCGATTCCACAACCACACGCAAGTATGGGGGAACGGGGTTGGGGTTAGCGATTTCCAAACAATTAGTCGAGTTGATGGGGGGGACCATTGGGGTGTCGTCCATGCCAGATCAGGGGAGCGAATTCTGGACCATCCTCCCGTTTGCATCCCAATCACACAGTCCGATTTCAGAACCGTTACCTGAATTTCGCCTACTCCAAGGCCGTTCGGTCTTGCTGCTTGAATCCCATGAACCAACGAAAGTGGGAATTGAGGAATTGTTGAATGCCATCAATGTCTCCTGTCAGAGCAAGGACTCCCTTGCTGGTGCCCTTCAAGCTCTGCGCGAAAGGCCTGCCCATTCCCAGATGTATGATATGGCTCTCATTGATTGTGAGGGATGTGGGGATGATCCGAAACGCATCATTCAGGAGTTGAGGCAGGCGATGGGAGAAGCAATTGTGCCCCTGGTCCCCCTTCTTCGTGGGAATCGTAAGGGGAGTGAGATGGCCGTTGAGGCTAGTGGAGACTTATGGCTGACCAAACCCGTGCGTCGGTCGCGACTGTATAAATGTTTGCATGTGCTCACACATCAGCCGGAGGCTTCTGTCAGTCGAGAGCCGTTACCGGCGGATGTAGATACGGTTTTGGCACAAGGTCGACCCTCGTCCCACGCATTTCAAGGTCGGATTTTGGTGGCTGAGGATAATCCCATTAACCTCAAGGTGATCGTGGGCATGTTGAACAAAACGGGAGTGGTGGTTGATACCGTCACGAACGGGAGGGAAGCCTGCGAAGCGGTGGCGAAGCAATCCTACGACCTGGTGTTCATGGACTGGCACATGCCTCAGATGGATGGCCTCCAAGCCACGGTAGAAATACGGAGACGAGAGGCGGCAGGCCGTGAAGCGTTAAGCGTGAAGCGTAATGAGAACGACGATGATTCTTCTCACGCATTACGGATCACGCCTCAGGAGACTTCTCCGTCTCACGTCCCCATTGTAGCCATGACGGCCAATTCTATGCCTGGTGATCGGGAGAAATGTCTGGCGGCAGGCATGGATGAGTATTTGGTCAAGCCGCTTCGCCTGTCGGCGGTGGTCGAGGTGTTAGCGAACTGGTTAACTCCTCAAGGGGCTGGATCGCATGTGGAACCGGACCACGAAACAGAACCGGGGTTCAGAAAAGCGGTGGATGGGGCCGATAAGAGAAGAGCAGACGTGTGTGGAGAAGCCTCAACTCATTCCCATACGTTATGGGATCCAACTATCGCGCTGTCTCATATGGATGGGGATCACGTCCTGCTACAGGAGTTAATTGAACTGTTTTTGGAGAGCGGCCCCGCGACGCTCTCAAAGATTCGGGAGGCCCTCGATAATCAAGATTACTTGATGGCTGAACGATCCGCGCATACGCTTAAAGGTTCACTCGGGGCGTTTCGTGCGAAATCGGTGCAGGCCTGTGCAGGGGAATTGGAACGGCTCGCGTCAAAACATCAGACCGACAATGTCGAGTCTGTGTATCAGCAGTTGTCTGAAAGCACGGTGCAGCTCCTTCAAGAATTTCATGAATATGTGAATAGTAAGGAGTCAGAAGTAAGGAGTGAGAAGTGATGTCCTGTGCAGAAATACATGGGACAAATTCGAAACTCGAAATCCGAATGTGGGAAAATTCCGAAATCCGAATCTCGAAATCCGAAACACATTCAAATGTTCAAATTTCAAATGACTCAAACGCTAAGAGCTGGGCATTCGACTTTTGCATTGGCATGATACGTGTGACACCTTGGGGCTCTGGATTTCGGATGTGTTTCGGATTTCGAGATTCGGATTTCGAATTTGGGGAATGTTATGTCTACACCGTCTGACACGTCTGAAATGGTATTAGTGGTTGATGACGATCCTGTCACCTTGGAATGTTTAATGGAGACAGTGCGATTGTTCGGTTTAGGAGTATGTGCGGCTTCGGATGGAGTGCAGGCTCTGCGGATGTTTGAAGAACACCAGCCGAGTATCGTGTTGACAGATGTTCGGATGCCGAACATGGATGGATTGGCGTTGACACATCAGGTGAAGGCGCGGCGTCCTGATTGTCCGGTGATCATCGTGACCGGATATGGAGACGAATCCACAACCGTGGCGGCCTTGAAAGCCGGGGCCTCCGATTTCTTGCATAAACCGTTTCAACTTTCGGAGTTAAAAGATACCTTACAG
Source organism: Nitrospinota bacterium (assembly GCA_022561525.1). Classification (GTDB taxonomy): domain Bacteria; phylum Nitrospirota; class Nitrospiria; order Nitrospirales; family UBA8639; genus Nitronereus. The sequence goes on along the minus strand of JADFRB010000119.1, from coordinate 3,393 downwards.
CGGACCCTCTCGCTTGTTCGAGCGCGGTCCATGGAAACCCAGGCCCTCCAGTCATTGACGAAGCTGACGTGGTCGTTCGAAATCGAGAATGACCTTGACTCGTTAGGTGGGATTCTGACGGTCATGCTCAGACCGGTTGATGTCTGGTTGTCCAAGGCTGATCAATTGCATGTGCGAATGGGACTGCAGGAGTTACTCATCAATGCTATCGAGCATGGGAATTTGGGTATTTCCGCTGAAGAAAAACGTGAGGCACTGATGAATGATACGTATGACGCCTTGCTAGACGAACGGCGTCACCTGCCCATCAATGCCACACGTCGTGTGAAGGTGTGGATGGAACATGATGCGGCCAATCACACGTTTCATTGCCGAATTTGCGATGAGGGGGATGGGTTTGATTGGGAGCCGCTCCTTCAGGGCAATGCCGAGGCGATTCCCTCCCTCGCGGGATCCGGGCGAGGAATTTTTTTAGTCAAAACCCTCATCCCGCAAATCCAATATTTTGGCCGAGGGAACGAAGTCGCTCTGACCGTTCAGTATGGTGGAGCGGTAACACGAGAGGAGTCAGGAGTCAAAAGTCAGGCGTCAGGTATGGGGAGCTAACAATAAAAAGATTTCTCACCTTGCACTCTTCACTCCTGACTATTTCCTTACACTCGAAATCCGAAACACATCCCAAATCCAAAACTCGAATGTTTCAAACAGGGTCCTTTGATCGAAAGGGCTCAGTCCCTTTTCGTCCCTTGTCATTTCGACCCTTGGGAGAAATCTCGGTTTCGCATTCACCCAACATCACGTTGGCAAGTGACATTCGAGTTTTGAATTTGTTCCACACTATTCCATACGGAAATAACCTAAAAACAAATTGCCTAGGTGGTGCCTTTCTTCCTTAAGTTTGGCACACCCCTCTCCGATAATCCAAGCAACATAAATCAGTCATAACGAGGTTACAACATGAGAGATCTTCTTACATTGGGTGAAGTCTCATCGTTTCTGAAGGTGCCGAAATCCACGATTTACAAACTCGCCCGTGAGCGGCGGCTTCCTGGTCATAAAGTAGGGAAGCACTGGCGCTTTGTACGAGAAGAGATTGAGTCGTGGGTCCAAGGCGCTGGAATCGAAGCGGTTTCCCAAACTCCCGCATCAACGAATCAGTCATAGCGCGACATGCTCATCCTGACGGGTTGGAGAAGCAACGATCTTGTCTGGCCAGGGTTCCCACGGCCACGTGTGGCAGCGTGAAGGGACCCCTGAAGGGCAGATGTTTCAAGGCCTATCCTGGGCAGACGTGTCACGCTGGCCCTTATGCTAGGGGGCGCGATTGAGTTGATGGGACATCTCAACGAAGAGTGGCGGTGATGACACCTGTTTTGGCAACAACCCTTCTCCATGATGGGGATCCCTTAGTTCGTCGTTCAGCGGTAGAAGCATTACATCCTGACGCCTGTGCCGATGAGGGTGAGCGCTCCGCGGCTATTGAATCGTTAGTCTGTGTTTTGAGTGATCCGCATGTGGCTGTCCAAGAAGCCGCCATGGCTGCCTTGGTGATGTTTGATTCTGGCCATGTTGCCACGCACCTCCTTCCTGTTTTGCACGGTACCGTACAACATCGGAATGTAGCCGTTGAAGTTCTTCAACGATTAAGCCCCACGGCTCTCCCGGTTCTCTTTCGTGCGGTGCCCGATTCTGACAAGCATATCCGTAAGTTTATTGTCGATATTGTTGGGCATATTGGAAGTTCCTCTGCGGTCGATGGCCTGTTGGAGCTCGTACACGATTCGTGTCCGAATGTCCGTGCGACCGTCTGCGGATCATTAGGGGTGTTGGGTGATCACCGTGCGGTGGGTCCGTTAATTCGCATGGTTCAAGACCCGGAAGAATGGGTCATGTTTAGTGCGATCAACGCCTTGGGGATTCTGAAGAATGGTGAGGCGGTGCCCATGCTGCGGGAGCTGTTGTCTGTTGAGGACAGTGCGATTCGTTGTGCGGTGGTCGAGGCGTTAGGCGCCATTGGTGATCCTCAGGTGTTACCAGACTTGTTGCCTATGCTGCCAACCGCTCGGATTCCACTTCGGCATGTGCTGTTTGTCACGATCATGGAACTGGTCGGAGATCAGGCTGAAGTCTTTCAGCGAGAAGAAATGCGGGATTATCTGTTTGCTGGATTGGTCCAAGCGTTGAAGACCAGAGAACCGGAAGTGCAATTAGCGGCTCTCCATGGGCTGCGTTTGATCGGGAATACGAGAGCCACTGGCGCCTTGTTATCTTTTCTGGAGGGTCAACGGGCCGGAGAAGAGGAACTTGAAGCTGCGGTGCTCCATGCCCTGACCAAGATTGGGGATGAAGACCAGTTGCTTCAGGCAGCGAGGCACGGATCTGAACGCGTGGCATTACTGTGTATTGACGCGCTTTCAACTCGTCGAGTGATCCATGCTGTTCCTGCCTTAAGCCAATTGGTGGTTCACTCAGAGAATAGAGAAATTCGTCGAGCGGCATTAGTGGCGTTAGGTCGCATAGGGATCGAGGAAAGCGGGGAGTCGGCGGTCTTAGTGGCCCTTCAAGATCACAGTGGATGTGTCAGGAAGGAAGCCGCGAGAATTGTGGCTGAAAAAAATATTCAGGATGCTGGCCATGCATTATGGAGTCGATTAGATCATGAACCGTATCCCGACGTCCTTGTTGAGCAAGTCCGAGCCATCGTCAATCTCGAATGTCAGGACCGAGTGACCATCCTTCAAGGGTTACTCGATCATTATCGCCCAGAAGTCAGAGAAGCCGCGATTGCTCATTGGCCTGATATTCACGATCCAAGGGTTCGACAGCTGTTGGATGACCATGTGGATGATTCCGATTGGCACGTGCGCTTGTGCATTGTAGAACGATTGGTCGTGGAGCAGGACGAAACTCTGCTGGATATGTTTATTACGGCTTCCGCGGATCCACATCCCTATGTCAGGCAAGCCGCAGTTCAGGCTTTGGGTCAATTTTCAGGAGAGGCGGTGTGTGTCACCTTACGCACCGCGGTGATCAGCGACCCAGATATGTGGGTGCGTACTCGTGCCGTCGAGCAACTGGTGAAACTTCATGATGTGGATGCCTGTCAGATGTTGACACACATCCTTAAGGATTCGCCTGTTCCTCTTCAAATTGCCATCGTCAGAGCCCTAGGGACCATAGGCAACAGTACTGTGGTAGAGATACTTCAGGAGATGCAATCCCACGAAGAATCAGAAATCGAAGAAGCCGCATCTAGGAGCCTGTCCAAGATTAGGGATCGTCGCGAGGGGGTGATGGTTTGAGTCAGATGTTTCGATCGTTTGAGGCGAATAGTGATGACTATTTAACGAAAAGGATCGGAAGATCTGGCCAAATCCAGCACCCCCGCAGTAG